>JABDDR010000003.1 GCA_013287505.1 Gammaproteobacteria bacterium | reverse complement strand
ATTTGAGTCGTGCTGATTCTGCACGTTACCGTAAGTTGATCGAACAATTAAATCTTCGCCGATAATAGTGCGCGTTGTAGAGACGTCGATTTATCGCGTCTCCCTTTAATATGAGACGCGATAAATCGACGTCTCTACAATTAGGATAATTCATGAATAAAATTTCAAAAACATTTCAATATGGTCAACATTCAATAACATTGGAAACCGGGCGTGTCGCTCGCCAAGCACACGGCGCCGTATGGGTGACAATGGGTGATACCGTTATTTTGGTTACTGCAGTGGGTAAATCCTCAGGTCCCGCAGGTCGCGATTTTTTCCCCTTAACCGTCAATTATCAAGAAAAAACATATGCCGCAGGAAAAATTCCGGGTGGTTACTTTAAACGTGAAGCACGACCCAGTGAAAAAGAAACATTAATTTCACGCTTAATTGATCGTCCGATTCGTCCTCTATTTCCCAATGAATTTACCGATGAAGTGCAAATCGTGGCAACCGTTATGTCAATGGATCCATTGATTCAAACAGATATTCCATCGATTATTGGTGCGGCGGCTGCTTTGGGTTTGACGGGTATGCCATTTCAAGGACCTTTGGCGGCAGCGCGTGTGGGTTATCGCGATGGTGCTTATTTATTAAATCCATCATCCACCGAAATTAAAACGTCGCAATTGGATTTGGTCGTTGCAGGAACACGCGATGCTGTACTGATGGTGGAATCCGAAGCGGAGCAATTGCCTGAAGCAGTTATGTTAGGCGCGGTTTTATTTGGCCATGAGCAAATGCAAGTGGCGATTCAAGCGATTACTGATTTTGTTCGTGACGCGGGTGAAGGCACATGGACTTGGACGCCTCGTGCAAAACACGAAGCATTAGAAGAATTTGTTGCAAAAGCAGCGGAATCTGATGTGCAAGCAGCTTATAAAATTCATAAAAAAACAGAACGTCAAGCGCGTTTAGCAGAAATTTTAAATAAATTAACGGCAGAATTAACAGCGGATGCGGCCAATGCAACCGCAGCCAATGAGATTGGAAAAAATTTTCCATGATTTAGAAAAGCGTGTTGTGCGTCATCAAATTTTGTCGGGTGAGTCTCGCATTGATGGCCGCGATACAACTACTGTTCGTCAAATCAATATTGATTTAGGCGTGTTACCGCGTACGCACGGTTCTGCGATTTTCACACGTGGCGAAACACAAGCATTAGTGGTCACCACATTAGGCAGTGGACGTGATGCGCAAATCATCGATGATTTAGAAGGTGAATACAAAGATCAATTTATGTTGCATTACAACTTCCCTCCGTACAGCGTGGGTGAAGTAGGTATGATGAGTGGTCCTAAGCGTCGCGAAATTGGTCACGGTAAATTGGCAAAACGTGCGATGAATGCCGTGATTCCAAAAGGCGATGATTTTCCTTACGTGTTACGTATCGTGTCAGAAGTCACAGAATCTAATGGTTCTAGCTCGATGGCAACGGTCTGCGGCGCAAGTTTATCGTTGATGGATGCGGGCGTGCAAATCAAAGCACCTGTTGCAGGCATCGCGATGGGATTAATTAAAGAAGAAGATCGCTTTGCTGTATTAACCGATATTTTGGGTGATGAAGATCACTTGGGCGATATGGACTTTAAAGTGGCCGGCACATCCGATGGTGTGACTGCATTGCAAATGGATATTAAAATCAGCGGCATTACACAAGAAATTATGGAAATTGCGTTGAATCAAGCCAAAGACGCGCGTTTGCATTTATTGGGTATTATGAATCAAGCCATTCAAAAGCCGCGTGAAGATGTATCCAAGCACGCGCCTCGCGTAATCACTTTAAAAATTAATCCGGATAAAATTCGTGATTTGATTGGTAAAGGCGGCGCAACGATTCGTGAATTAACAGAAAGCACCAACTCCACGATTGATATTACTGATGATGGTGTTGTGAAAATTGCAGCGGTCAATGGCGAAGACTTGGAGCGTGCAAAATTGCGCGTGCGTCAACTCACTGAAAATTTAACCGTGGGTGCAACTTATGCGGGCAAAGTAGTGAAGCTCGTTGATTTCGGTGCATTCGTTGAAATTACGCCGAATCAGCAAGGTTTAGTGCATATTTCACAAATCGCTGATCAACGCGTGGAAAATATTTCTGACTTTTTAAAAGAAGGTCAAGAAGTGAATGTGAAAGTCATTGAGATTGATCGTCAAGGTCGCGTGCGTCTTTCGATGAAAGATACGGGTGAAGTGACAGTTTGGTAAAATTTTAAAAGGATGAGGTAAATATGAGAGGATCTGCTGGACATCAACATCTTAGTCCTTCGGCAATGTTGGATAGTCATGAACGCCATTTAGCTGAGATAAGGAGGAAAGAACGAGTTCGGCAGGAGTATAACGATTGGCAGTTACGCGTAGCCGCAGCTACAAGAGAGGAACAGACGCGTCTTAATGAACAGAAAAGCGAACAAGCAAGATTGGTGTTAGTAAATGCAACGAGAGAAGTGCTTTCATCGCAATGCTCACCATCTGTATCGCCTTCAGCTTTGTTTTGGTCGAAAAAACCTTCCTCTGTTACCGCTCCCGCTCAATCTCAACCTTTAAAACGCGGATATCGGTAAAAACCCGAATATCATTTTGAAATTTTCTTTGCTGTAATAATAGGATGAAAAATAATCTCATCCTATTATTACTGTTTTCATCGCTGATTTTGTCACATTTTATTTTTATTAAAATAAATCGTTGGCACATGCCGCGTGAATTTGATCATAAAAATGTTTTAATTCAAGGCGTGATTGATACCGTTCCCGAAAATAAATATCACGGATTACGATTTCAATTTCACGCGCTCACATTTAATCATCAAACAATATCGACGTTATTTTTAATCACGTGGTATGGGCATCCGCCAAAATTACAAGTGGGTCAGCAATGGCAATTCACGGTAAGATTAAAACCCTCGCAAGATGCACCACACTTTAAACATTTTAATTACGCGCGCTATTTATTAGCACATGGCATTACCGCAACGGGTTATGTTGTGGGACGACATCATCAATTATTAAGCGAGAAAAAAGCCTATTTTCTCTCTGTTTTTAGACAAAAAATTGAAAATCAAATTTCTCATGCTATACACGATCCAACGCTCACTGCCTTTGTATCTGCTTTATGTGTTGGATTGCGGGATGGCTTAACACCGAACGATTGGCAAGTATTTCAAAAAACAGGCACGAATCATTTGGTGGCGATTGCTGGTTTGCATATTGGTTTTGTCACCGGCGCATTTTATTTTTTAACACAATGTTTAATGAGATTATTTCCCCGTTTACTTTTAATTTCTCCAGCATCAACCATTGCAAAAATCGCTGCATTAATCGTTGGATCTATTTATGCTGCATTATCCGGATTTGCCATCCCCGCACAGCGTGCGTTGATTATGTTATTTTGCTTTATGATATCGAATTTTTTTTGTCGACACCTGTCGGTCACGCGACGATGGTTTTTTGCCATTGGCATTATTTTAATTTTAAATCCTTATGATTTAATTGATGCCAGTTTTTGGTTGAGTTTCATTTCGATTGCCATTTTAGCGTGGGTGATGAGCTCTCGTCTGCGTGCCTCTTCCCATCTTGTTTCATGGGGAAAAATGCAGGGTGCTATTATCATTGGTTTATTGCCACTGATGCTGTGGTTTTTTCAGCAGATGTCACTCATCGCCTTTTTTACCAATGCCATCGCGATTCCGTGGGTTGGATTTATTATTTTGCCGATGTCTTTGGTTGCAACGGGCTTGTTTTTCTGTGGATGCTATCTGCTGAGTCATGATTTATTTTGGTTAACAGGAAAAGCATTGTGGCCATTATGGCGTATATTGACTTTTTCGGCGAAATTGCCATTGGCAAGTTGGCATCATGTTATTTCAAATCCTTTGGTGCTCATAATAAGTATGACGGGGTGTATTTATTTATTAGCACCCAAGGGTTTTCCGGCAAAATGGTTGGGATGTTTGGGGTTTTTGCTTTTGTTTTTAAAGTAGAAAATGATTTATACTGTCACCGACAACCCACAACCGACAATGCATCAATGAAAATTCTTACCAACAACGGCCTTCAAACATACAAACGATTACTACAGTTTGCAAAACCCTATTGGATGTTATTTGCAATCGGCGCGATTGGCACAATTATTATGTCGTGTACGGATGCGGGTTTTATTGCACTGACAAAACCCATTGTTGATCATGGTTTTGTTAAACGTGATCGTTCGTTTATTCATTGGTTGCCGATTTTGATTTTCGTGATTTTTATTATTCGCGGCATGTCGAGTTTTGTATCCAGTTATTTTATTTCTCGTGTTGCGCGAACTGTGGTGCGAGATATGCGTCGATTAATTTTTGCAAAATTATTACATTTGCCCGCACAGTTTTATGATCGCAATAGTTCCGGCTATATTTTATCAACGATTGTTTATAATGTTGAGCAAGTTGCACAAGCGTGTTCTGATGCATTGCTCACGATTTTGCGCGAATCATCGACGGCGATTGCATTAATTGTCGTGATGTTTTTCATGAGCTGGAAATTGACGCTATTATTTATTTTTATTGCGCCTCTCATTGCGTGGGTGGTGAAGTGGAGTAGTGTGCGCATGCGTCAATTGAGTGCGAATGTGCAACAATCGGTCGGTGATATAACACATGTTGCCAGTGAAGGTATCGATGGTTATCGTGTGGTGCGCCTGTATGGTGGTCAGGCGTATGAAAATAAAAAATTTAATCAAGCCACGAAAGCGAATTTACAGCGTGAACTCAAAATTGTGGTAACTAATAGTGTTGGCACTTCATCAACACAATTGTTATTTGCAATTCCCATTGCGGTGACATTGTTGGTTGCAACCAATCCTGCGATGCATATTTCAGCGGGTAGTTTTACAGCAGTTCTCGCAGCCATGATTTCCTTATTACGTCCCGTTCGTCGCATGAGTATGGTGAATACAGAAATTCAAAAAGGCGTTGCCGCGGCAGAAAGTATTTTTAAAATGGCGGATGAAGAAACTGAAAAAGACACCGGAACAAGAACGTTGTCGCGTGTGAAAGGCGATATTGAATTTCGCGATGTGAGTTTTGAATATAGCACATCGAATCGCGCTATTATAAAACACATTAATTTTAGTGTAAAAGCAGGGCAAACAGTTGCGATCGTCGGAAAATCTGGCGGCGGAAAGTCAACGTTAATGAATTTATTGCCTCGTTTTTATGATATTAGCAGCGGTGAAATTACGATTGATGGCGTAGACATAAAACAGTATCAATTGTTTGAATTGCGAAAACAGTTTGGTTATGTGTCACAAGATACGACTTTGTTTGATGATACGATTGCTAACAATATCGCGTATGGTTTTGAAAGCGCTGTAGACAGAAGTAAAATTATTGCTGCAGCAGAAGCGGCACATGCCACCGAATTTATTTCGCAATTGCCTAAAGGATTTGATACGCATATTGGCGAAGACGGCATGTTATTGTCAGGCGGTCAACGTCAACGTATTGCGATTGCACGCGCATTATTAAAAGATGCGCCGATTTTAATATTGGATGAAGCGACAGCGTCACTTGATGTGCATGCAGAGCGTCATATTCAAGCGGCACTGGATGATTTAATGAAAGATCGCACGGTGCTTGTTATCGCGCATCGTTTATCAACGGTTGAAAATGCAGATCGCATCATTGTATTAGATGAAGGTGAAATTGTAGAAACTGGAACGCATAACGAATTGCTCGAAAAAGAAGGTGTTTACGCGGCATTGTATAAAGCGCAATTCAAAGAGTAGTAGAGACATCGATTCATCGCGTCTCACAGTGGGAGTGAAAACGGAGCAATTGTCCGATGCTAAAGAAAAAGCAAAATATTATTAATCATATTTGGTACGAAAAAAATATTTTCTGTTATTTCCTATTCCCAATATCATTGCTCTATCGTTTTATTATCTCAATGAGAAAATTTCTCTACAAAATAAAACTATTCAAATCCCATAAAATAAATATTCCTGTGATTGTCGTTGGCAATATCACTGTCGGCGGAACAGGCAAAACACCGCTTGTCATCGCACTTGTCAAATCACTACAAAAACAGGGATTTTCTCCCGCCGTCATTACACGTGGTTATGGTGGAAAAAATAAAGTGTGGCCGCACTATGTGGATGAAAATTCAGATCCGTTATTGGTTGGTGATGAAGCGGTGTTAATCGCAAAAAATACAGGGGTGCCTGTTGTTGCGGGACCGAATCGTGTGGCAGATGCGCTGCTGTTATTGAGACGCGATAAATCGCGTCTCTACGAATGTAATATCATCATCAGCGATGACGGTTTGCAACACTACGCACTTGCTCGTGACATCGAAATTGCTGTCATCGACAGCACGCGACGTTTTGGCAATGGCTTTTGTTTACCGGCAGGCCCACTTCGCGAACCTAAAAACCGCTTAAAAACCGTGGATTTTATCGTCGCCAATGGAAAAGCAAACCCCGGCGAATTTGAAATGCAATTTGTGATTGATGACATCATCAATTTGAATGACAATAATAAAAAATTAAACTTATCAGAATTAAGTCATAAGAAAATAATGGCAGTTGCGGGTATCGGAAACCCAGAACGTTTTTTTGAATCATTACGAGCATGCACTATTTCTTTCACAACAAAAATATTTCCTGATCATCATGCATTTTCCAAAAATGATTTTGATTGTATTCACGCAGACATTATTCTTATGACGGAAAAAGACGCTATAAAATGTAACTCATTTGCTGATGATCGTTTTTGTGTTGTACGCGGACATGCAGTGATCGATGAGATGTTATTTCAAGCGGTGATTGCGCGTACAAAGTAAGTCCAATGCATCATTGCTAATAACTTTTCATCATGCGTAATGACGATCATTGTTTTGTTTTGAAAATCGTTTTCGCAATTTTTCCAGATGCGTTGCATGAGCGCATCATCTAATCCCGCTGATGGTTCGTCTAAAATTAAGATGGGCGTATTTTTCAATAATGCCCGCGCAATAGAAATTCTGCGTATTTGACCCCCTGAAAAATTTTTTCCGAATTCTCCCATAAGTGTATTTAATCCTTGCGGAAGCGAATGAACATGCAAAGCAAGATCAACTTTTTTTAGTACCGCAAAAATAGCGTCATCCGGAATGGTATTATCCATCAACGTGATATTATCGCGAACGCTCGCATTAAAAATATGCGTGTGCTGTGTTACAAGCGTAATCATTTTTCTTAACTCAGATTCGGAAAAATTTTTTAGATTAATTCCATTGAGGGTGATCTCACCCGATGCAGGATCCCAAATGCGTGTTAATAAATGCGCGAGGGTTGTTTTTCCAGAACCTGAACGACCCATAATGCCAAGATGCGTTCCTGTGGGAATACATAAATCAAAATTTTTTAAAACCGGTTTTTTTCTTTCAGGATAGAAGAACGTGATATTTTTGAAAACAATATCATATGTGTTAATTGAGTTTGTCCTATCTGAAAAAATAACCGCTGGTTTTTCATGTGTCATTTCCAATATTCTTTCTGCTGCACGCAGTGTTTTTCCCAGTGATAAAAATGCAAATGGCAATGACATTAATTGTTCGTATGCGGCAATGATCAATAACACAATCATGGCTAATTCAGCACCATCAATGGTGTTATTGCGCACCAATGGAATACCCATTATTAAAACTAACCAAACCGTTAATCCAGAAATAAATTGCACACTGCCTGCTGCAAATCCTTTTAAATAGGCAAACTTTTCTTGTGCGCGCATCAATTTATCATGACTAATAAATAAGTTAGACAAACGATTTTCTTTTTTGACAAACAATAATATATCTACAAAACCTTGTAAAAAATCGATCGTTTGAATGCGCAATTGTGCTAATGCTTCTTGAATGTCAAAACCAATTTTTTTAGATTGTTTTAATATAATGATGGAAATTATCACTAATGAGACACAGATCAAGGTAAATATCAAAATGGCTAAATCAATCGAAAAATAAGCGATAAATAAACTCAGCGTGGTTGCAATAAATAAAGCGACGCAAAGCGGTGACAAGGTGTTTAAATATAAATGATCCAGTGTATCAATATCATTCACGATGCCATTTAATAAGTCGCCACTTTGACGTGATAGCAAACAGGCAGGTGCCAGTGGAATGAGTTTGTTGTAAAACCATACTCGCAGCTGTGTTAAAATTTTAAAAGTAAAATCGTGATTAATAACACGGTCCGCATAACGCGATAAAATGCGAATAAAGGCAAGTAAGCGAATCATGGCGGCGGGAATAAAATAATTAAATGACGCGGCAGCAATGAGCGATATCCCTGCAAATGCTGCAGCAGAAATAAACCACCCGGACAAAGCCAGTAACGCGATTGATGATGCTGCTAATGCCAAAGACAGTAAAAAACCGATCAGCAATTGACGCCGATAAGTTGATAGCTGTTTGATGAAAAACCAAAGTGATGACATAGTCTGACTATTTTATTACCTATCCATTAATAAGTATACCCAACGGAGTAGAAAACCTGTTGTCATTCCTGTCGCACTGTCTTACAGTTCAGTTCTTGTGATGAAGGAGCGTTGGAACAGATATGTTCAAAAACTACTATGTTTTATGCGTTGCATTGATTGCCGCACTATCGGGACTTTTATTTGGCTATGATACCGGCGTTATTTCTGGTGCTATTTTATTTCTCACAGAACAATTTCATTTGTCTTCTGCCATGAACGGTTTTGTGGTGAGCAGTGTGTTATTGGGCGCCTGCATGGGCGCATTATTCAGCGGTCGACTCACTGATTATTTTGGCAGAAAAAGAATGCTGATTGTGGATGCCGTATTATTTATTGCGGGTACTTTGCTGACAACGACTGCACACACGATTTCCGCGCTTATTATTGGGCGAGTCGGGGTTGGTATTGCCATTGGCATTGCTTCTTTTACAGCGCCTTTATACATTTCAGAAATTGCACCCAAAAAATGGCGCGGTGCATTGGTGTCGCTCAATCAATTATTTATTGCGATGGGCATTTTTATTTCTTACTTGGTTGATTACCATTTTTCACGGTCAGCAGAGTGGCGATGGATGTTTGGCGTGGGTATTGTCCCCGCTGTTTTTTTAATGATCGGATTATTTTTTCTGCCATACAGTCCAAGATGGATTGCAAAAAAAGGATATCATCAAAAGGCTTTGTTGATTTTAAATCAATTGCGATCAAATACATTTGATGCCCAAATGGAACTGATAGAAATTGCAGAAAGTTTAGATCATAAAAAAAATTCATGGCGCGCTTTATTTAACACAACGACGCGCAAAACATTAGTGATTGGTATTGGTCTTGCGGTTATTCAACAAATCACCGGTATTAATACGATTTTATATTATGCGCCCACTATTTTTCAAAAGTCAGGATTTCATGCAGCAAGTAGTGCGATTTTTACGAGTATTGGTATTGGCGCTGTCTTTTTTATTTTCACAGTCGTTGGATTATTTTTCATTGATAAAATAGGTAGAAAACCGCTGCTTTATGCGGGAATTATTTTGATGGCAATTGCACTGTTGATGATGGCGATTGCTTTTCATTTGAAAGCGGCATTATTCACAACGAAAATTTTATTGGTGTCAGGTGCATTGTTATACGTGATGGCATTTGCATTTAGTTTAGGACCGATTTCTTGGTTGATGATCGCTGAAATTTTTCCCACACATGTGCGCGGATGGGGTGCGAGCATCGCCACTTTTTTTAATTGGGCATCCAATGGCGTTGTTGCATTCAGTTTTTTAAGTTGCGTGGATGCATTGGGAAAATCCAATACTTTTTTATTATACGTGATTTCATGTGTGCTCTCTTTGGTATTTATTTATTATTGTGTACCTGAAACAAAACACTGCAGTTTAGAACAATTAGAGCGTAATTTAATGATTGGAAAAAGCATGCGAGAGTTGGGTGTTTCGTAGAAACGCGATTTATCGCGTCTCAAATCTCGAATATTAGGTGAACCATGTATTTAGGAATTGATTTAGGCACTACCAGCCTCAAAGTGATTTTAACAGATGACCATCTGCAATGCGTCGCAACGGCATCTGCACCGCTCACTGTTTCTCGTCCTGCACCTTTATTTTCAGAACAAAATCCACACCATTGGTGGAACGCATTAAATACTGCCATGTTAGAATTACGTGCTAAAAATGCGCTTGAGATGAAAAAAGTCATTGCGGTAGGTTTATCGGGTCAACAGCATGGTGCCACACTGTTAGATCAATCCAATCGCATATTGCGTCCCGCTATTTTATGGAATGATGGTCGTGCAAGTGTAGAGTGTGTGTCGCTGATGCAATCAGTGCCTAATGCTTGTGATATTGTAGGCAGTGTGATTATGCCTGGATTTACAGCACCAAAATTAGGTTGGGTAAAAAAACATGAACCTGACATTTTTAAAAAAACGCATAAAATTTTATTACCCAAAGATTATTTACGATTATTAATGAGCGGTGATCATGCGACTGATTTATCCGATGCGTCTGGCACAGGATGGTTGGATGTTCAAAAAAGACAATGGTCTGATGATTTATTATCTGCTTGTGAATTAGGCGTGCAGCACATGCCGCAATTATTTGAAGGCAATGCGGTGACTGGCACTGTTCAATCATCAGTTGCTAATGCATGGGGATTATCGGATCGCGTGAAAATCATTGCGGGCGCGGGTGATAATGCCGCAAGTGCAATGAGCATGGGTTGTGTGAATAAAGACACGATGGTTTTATCACTCGGCACATCGGCAACGATTTTTATGGCAACGCCACAGTTTGAACCCAATACCAATGCGGGTGTTCATACGTTTTGTCATGCAGTGCCTGATTTTTGGCATCACATGGCAGTGCATTTAAATGGCGCGAGTTGTTTGACGTGGGCTGCTGAATTATTGCATCAGGATTTATCGCAATTAATTCTATCATCTGAAAAAAATCATCATGATAATTCCGTGTTATTTATTCCGTATTTATCAGGTGAACGTACGCCACACAATAATCCACATGCTACCGGTGCATTGTTAGGTTTAACGCATACCGTCAATCCTGCCACTGTGTTGCAATCCGTTTTAGAAGGCATTGCGTTTGGTTTACGTGAAGGTTATCACGCGATCATGAAAAATGCGTCAAGCGTGAATGAAATGACAGTTGTGGGTGGCGGTGCAAAAAGTCATTATTGGGGAAAAATCATTGCGTCGATTTTAAATCAACCTTTAACCTATCGACACAGTGGTGCTGTGGGTGCCGCTTTTGGTGCAGCCAAATTAGCATGGTTGTCCGAAACACAATCAGATCCGCGCGATTCATTTTGCATGCCTGCTATTGAAAATGTGATTTTACCCGAGAAAAATTGGGTTAATCATTACGATGATAAATATTTTTTATTTCAAAAGATGTATCGCAGTATTAATGAATAACGCTGTATACGACAACGATATGAGAGAGCGAGTGAATATTGTGATTACGGGTGGCATTCGAGGGGAATACGAGGCATGGACGCCGAGTTTAGCCTATACGGATGTATTTACGGCGTCCCCGAGGATGCCATCCTAATCACAATATTCAAACGAGCGGTTGAGTATCGATTATCGTACACAGAAAATCTATAAGAGGTCAGTATGTATTTTAATGAAATTCCAAAAATTCAATTCGAAGGCGCGCAATCACATAATCCGCTGAGTTATCGTTATTACGATGCAAACAAAAAAATTATGGGTAAAACGATGCAAGAACATTTACGCATCGCAATTTGTTTTTGGCATACATTTTGTTGGCAAGGCAATGATGGTTTTGGTGTTGAGACATTTCCCCGCGATTGGCATTCTGCTGAAAACCCCTTAAAACGCGCTGAAAATCGCACCGATGCAGCATTTGAAATGATTGAAAAATGCGGCGTGCCATTTTATACCTTCCATGATCGTGATGTTTCGCCAGAAGCTGCAGATTTAAAAACAACGCATTATTATTTACAACATATGACGGACTATCTTGAAAAACACATGGAAAAAACAGGGATAAAATTATTATGGGGTACAGCGAATTTATTTGCGCATCCGCGTTATGCTGCTGGCGCTGCGACAAATCCCAATCCAGACATTTTTGCGTATGCTGCCATGCAAATCAAACAAGCGATGGATATGACGCATCAATTACGTGGCGAAAATTATGTGATATGGGGTGGTCGTGAAGGTTATGACACTTTGCTTAACACTGACATGAAAAAAGAACTCGCACAATATGCGCGTTTTTTACAAATGGTGGTTGAATATAAACATAAAATTGGATTTAAAGGCACATTATTAATTGAACCAAAACCCTGCGAGCCTACCAAACATCAATATGATTTTGATACAGCCACCGTGCATGGATTTTTATTAAAACATGGCTTGGAAAAAGAATTTAAAGTGAACATTGAAGGCAATCATGCGACATTAGCAGGCCACAGTTTTGAACATGAAATTGCAACCGCATTTGCGTGTGATTTATTTGGCAGTATCGATGCCAATCAAGGTGATCCGCAATTGGGTTGGGACACTGATCAATTCCCCGTTGATACACGTACAAATACATTGCTGATGTATCAGATTTTAAAAAATGGTGGATTCACAACCGGTGGATTTAATTTAGATACAAAATTAAGACGACAAAGTGTCGATAACGACGATTTATTTTATGGTGTTATTTCTGGTGTTGATGCATTGGCAAAAGGACTCGAAATGGCTGCGCAATTAATTGAAACAGGTAAAATTCAAACGCTTTTAGATGCGCGTTATCAAAATTGGAATAATCCATTAGGCGATGCGATTTTAAATCAAAAAATGAATTTAGAAGATCTTGAAAAATACGTGATTGAAAAATCATTGGCGCCAACGCACACATCAGGTAAGCAAGAGTTATTTGAAATTTTGTTCGCAATGCAGGGCCAAGATTAATTGTCTCTTATTTGAAATAAGGCACAAGGCACGACTGACATCGCTATCTAACCAAGGATTCTAAAAAATGTCACGAGACTCTACCGCTCATTCATCACCAACCCCATCGCAATGGAAATTGACAAGATTGTTATCACAAATTTTGCTTCGTTATGAAAAAGTTGTTAGCGATGGGATTGAAGCAGAGCAATTAATGCAAATTCATTTACAGGACTTGTCAAAAAGATCTATTTTTCTCGAGATTTCAGCAGACCTGATATTCGTTATTGCTTCATTCTTGGACGTTACTACAATCGCGATGGGCATGGCATTTTTATCGAGAAAAATGCTATTTGTATTGGGAGAAAACAATTACCCGCCACCTGAATTTTCAAATCCACGTTTTGTATATTTCCAACCTCGACATGACGCACTTCCAGCAATTACCGATAACGCAGGATCGTCTGAGATTGTCAGTCCTGATGCGATAGCCTATAAAAAAGCTCAATTTAATGGATCCATTCTATTTACTGAGCAACGCGAAAGATTAAAACAAAGCATCTTATTTTTTAGGTCACAATTGCTTCCTAAAAATTTAAATTGCCATCAATTACTCAATTTGAGGTTTGAGATTACATCTATTTCAGCAAATGCCGAAAATATTGTAATAGGTTCTGAAGAAGGCGATTTGGAAATTTTTGATCGTAACGGAAACCGTTTGCATCAATTAAATTGGGGCGATACAAGTATTGGCGCAACTGCTATTAGTCCAGATAGACAAATTCTCGCAGTAGGCTCTTACAAAATCAGGGAAGTAGCGCATGCAATACGATTGATTGACATCAGTTCTGGCAAAGTGGTAAGACAAATCGAGGGATTAACAACGTCCGCAAAAAAAATTGTTTTTAATCACGATGGCTCTTTGATTGCCGTGCATCAGTGGAACGGTAAATTTTTCGTAATTAACGCAATCACCTTAAAGAGAATGCCAATAGACATTCAAGTTATTTTTGACTCAACAATTTCCTTTAGCTCTAATGGAAAACTACTAGCCTGTTTTGATGGTCTAAGCCATGGAGATCATATTTATAAGACCGTAAAAGTTTTTAATACTGAAAACTGGAAACTGTGTTTAGAGGTTGAAATTCAAAGAATGGTGAGGGATATCACTGTAAGAAGAATATCATTTAGCCCTAATGGGAAATTCATTGCGTTTGGAAATGATCACGAGTCGAATCACTCCGTTATTGTGTGGGATTTGCACCAAAGAAAATGTGTTGGAAGATTGGATGGATTCGGACACCAGATACAAGACGTCGAATTCAGTTCTGATAATAAAAAACTGATTACCGTATTATTTGACTCTTATACTGAGCATCACAGGCACGCCAGCAATCACGGCACCATAATAATTTGGGATTTTTTGGACCCCGCAAAAAAATGTGAGGTAAAAAGAATTTCAAGAGATCGTTTTATATCAGCCTGCAACATCCATAATGACCACATTTTCATTGGTCATACCGATGGGGTGTTGACTCATTATGGATTATTACCAATGGTTAAAAAATTAGAACAGCCTGCAGAAAATACGGTAAGCGCATGCCCTTGAAGACAAGTTAGATCGTAACTTCGCACAATGCCAGGCTAGCTCTTCGCCTTATAAGTCGCACAATGCCAGGCTAGCTCTTCGCCTTATAAGTACCCAAAAAAATTTATTTAACGCAATTTATTTAGAACTAATTAATTTTTTTGATTTCAGCATCTATTTTTTGTAAAAGATCATTACTAAAATATTTATTTTTTGAATGCATTAAGCTTAAAACCTGTCTCTGCAGTGTAGACTGCGTTCTATTAAATAAATGTGCTATTTCAGACAATTTTTTATCGGAATATTTTAATAAATAACTGATTAGTAGCGCTCTTTTTTTGCTGACATCACGATTTCTACTTAATCCATACAGCTCACTTTGATTGATCGTCAATTTCTCGGAGATAAGAGATGAAATACATTCAATCGACAAATATTTTTGGTTTATTTTAGGTTTATGTTTTGCATCGATTGCATTTTTCATAAGGACATCATCAATAACAAGCTCACCGGATTCTAATAAATACAAGGCGGGCTTCCACTTTTTTCTATCAACATCTTGAGCAATAAAATCAAAATAACATAACCGTGTTTTATTAATTATTATTTGAGTTATTGTTTTAAAATCCAACCACTCTGGCGCATCATTTGAAATATAATTTTTATGACTGCTCCATAAATAATATTCTGGCGTTTCAACTATTTTCGCAACAACCGGATTGTAATGTATATAGCGGCATAAATTAATGAGATATTCTTCATTTTTGACGGGTAATGAGCGATATCGAGCTTGAAATAAATGCCCAATATACTGAAGTTTTTTATTTGTCCAACGCGCATAACGAAAATTTATATTTTGCATAACAGTTGGCAAAGGCGACTCTTTGATGTGCACGATGAGATGGATATGATTCGTCATCAAACAGTAAGCTAATATTTTATGATCAAATTTTTTAGTGCTTTCGTCAATAATTTCGAGAAAGCGATTAAAATAATCTGCGCCAAAAAAAATGCGTTGTCTATTATTCCCGCGCATCATTACATGGTGAATTGTGTTTGGTGTATGTATATGCCGTAGTCTTCCGGTTCTTTCCATGCCATGAAAATAAACTTGTATAGTTGTTTCGTCAATACGGGGTTTTTCGGTAAATTAATGCGTGAAGAAAAGGCGATGGGCTAGCCTGGCAATCTACGTGTTGCTATTCACCAAAAAACTTTTTAATTCCTATTTCCCATGGATAGATCATAACGTCATCGATTTTTTTTATCATTGAGTCGCGAGAAAAACAAACGGCTTCGCATTCTTTAAAATCATCTGCAATCGTCATTAATGACTTTAAATCACTGTGTTCAACGCAGGTTTTACTTTTGATTTCAATGAGCAATAATTTTTCGCCTGGGCGTTCAACAATTAAATCCACTTCCACATCACTCTCAGTTCTTAAATATGAAAATTGATATTCTGATTTATAATATCCCGCTAATTTAATACATTCCGTCACAATAAATTGCTCGAATAAATCACCGTAATAATTTGTCGATGGTACAGGCGGAATACTTAATGTTTTACTTAACGCTCTTGCGATACCCAGATCAATAAAATAAAATTTTGGAGCGACACGTAATCGCTTTCTAAATGAGTGACGATAAGACTCTAGCGTAAATCCCAATAAGGTATCTTCTAAAATTTCAAAATATGTGACAACTGTTTTATCATCCACGCCGACATCACGTGCAATGTTGGCATAATTCACAATCTTGCTATTGGCTTGTGCAGCCACTTGTAAAAATCGACGAAAAGGATCTAGCTTTTTAACCAATTGTTCCGCCCACACTTCAACTTTTAAATAAGTAAGCGAGTAGCTTTGTAAAAATTTTCTTTTGGCGACAGGTGTTGTTAAATTCACCGCTTTTGGTAATAAACCCCAAGATAATGCGGCATCTAAATTAAAATGCGATCCTAATTCTAAATAAGTTAACGGATACAAATGATAAACAAACGCGCGCCCCGCTAATAAATTAACACCCGCCAATTTTAATTTGCGCGCACTTGACCCCGTCAGGATAAAAATCTTGTTTGTTTTTTTCTTTTCAATCAATAAATGCACCACGTCAAGCAGTTTAGGTGCTTTTTGAATTTCATCGATAATCACATGCGTTGCGGAATCATTCATTCCATCAACTAATGCTATTAAATCATTGGGATTATCCAGAAATCGCATTTCAATTTCAGGATCAAGCAAATCAATGTATAAGTTTTTATTGAGATTAAATTCATCTTCAAGTAACGAACTTTTGCCAACGCCACGTGCACCGAATAATAACACACTATGGTCAAGCGGTAGCTCTAATTGGCGTTTAACGTGCATGATAACCAGCCCTTTAGTTGACGTAATATCGGAATCAATTCCGGATTTAAGACGTAAATCCGGAGTACTATCCGATATTTAGACATATAATTGATTAAAAAGCAATGGGTTAAAAAATAAATGAGACGCAGACCAAATAGAAGCAGCTTAAGATTAGAAAAAGCAGGCTAACTGTTTATTTATTTTTTTCATCCCGCGCATCTACGCCAGAACCTGGAATTGTAGATAATTCTTTTACTTCTTTATGCAGCGAAAAATTTAAAATAGTTCTGATAATTACTAATACGCATAAAATACCTAACGCCTGAAAATCAGGCGTAATCGTGGTTTCAACAACATCACTCGCGATAAAAAACTCTATGGCCAAAATAATGGTTCTCGCCAAATCGAGTCGAATCATATTTAAATTGGGTTCCAGAGGCGTATTAATACAGCGATATAAAATATAACGATAGATGGCCATCATTGCGCCCACCAAAATAATTAACGTGCCGCACAATGAAATAAAAAGTTTAACGAGAATAAAGAGTTGTGAAAGCTTACTTCCGAGCACCGTGATAGGGTGTGATGCACTATAAAGAACAGTAATATCCTGAAATACAGCCATCAAAAATCATCCTCCATGACACATCCATAGGTATAAAGCCCATTTTACCATTGATTTTAAAGGAAATATCACAAATTCGCCTCAAAAACCCCAATTTTTTTGAGAAAAACCGCCATTTATCGTCAATACTTCCTGTATGAATGCGAAAAAACACCGAAATTTCGAGGGAATTTTTGGGACTTTTAATAGTCCCTTAATGTGTGTGGATTATGATTGCAGGTAGATGTCAATCATTCGTTGAGGTTTGAATATGCCAAAAGATTATAATGCTCTGTATAGCGAGAAACGCGATCGTTTCGATGATTTTTTTGGGCGTATGGCTACACTGTTGGCAGAAGACTATATTTTTCCTGGATCTACAGTAGCAGTCATTCAACTCGCCCGCGAATTGAATCAATTAATGATCGCCACAATTGGATCAGAATCAATAGGTGAGGATGATAAAACTGGTATATACAATGTTATTTTGCAAAATCATGATGAACCAATAGCAATTTCAAACCCCCAAAAAGCAAAAGCCTTTAGGGCTAGTATTGCCATTTTAGATATTTATGAAGATCCAGAAAGGTGTGCTGTTCAAAATGCAGCCCGTAATGATGCTAGGCTCACGACAAACTTATTGAGCAAGATGACAAATTGTTATCAGGAAAGTGAAGCGCGAGCCGCGCGTTATGATAGTGATTATGATGCTGCAGCAACTGCTTCTGACAAAGCAGAGATTAAAAGAGTTTATAAAGAACAAAAGGAGGCATCAGAAGCAGCAGATTACGATGCATTATCAGCACTCACAAACGAAAATACAAATCATGAAGAAATAACTCGCCAATTAATTGATCTTTCCCAAGAACAGGTCATATATTATCGAGAACTGTTAAGAATATATTCGACGATTCCGAGTGACGCAGTCGCCACAGAAGTTGAGCGGTATACTCGTAATCTTGAAGCGGCTGGTGGTCGAAATTCTGCGATTTTCAGAGCGATAGAACAGTTGCCTGAAACGGCCGGAGAGCAGACCAGACAGAGTTTAGCTCGTTTTCGCAGCTCAGCGGCGTTAGCAGAGTCTACCCCCACAGGCGGCACCACGCGCGAAGAAAAAATCAGAGCATTAATTGATTATATTCTTGCGCATCCGACAGAATGCGGTCCGCTGTCATTGAACGGCATTAATTTATCCGGTGTTAATTTATCCGGTGTTAATTTATCAGGTGTGGATTTAACTGATGCTAATTTAACTGATGTCGATTTAACCAATACAGTGCTAACCAATGCAACTGTAACAAATGTTACTCTTAGCGCCATCAAAGCAACTTTTGATTCCCGAGAGAAGTTTGACACATTGAGACAACTTTTCCCAAACCACAAAAATTTCTCTAGAGCGACATTTGATTTTGATTCTAATTATTTTAGAGAAAATGACCTTAAAGGATTAACATTGGCTTCAGGTACTAGCGCTGCCAAATTTAAAAAATTCGTAGACTTATCGAGATTGAATCTTGAAGACACAAATTTTACTTTTACTGCTCCAGTTACTGCTCCAGTTGATTCAAGTCCTGATGATGAAACGGATGATTTTGATGTGGTCTCTGATGAAGCCGCAAAGGCAGAAATCAACCAAAAATGCAGTTTTGAAGCGGGTTATCGAGATAAAATCAGATGGGAAACAACAAAGCGAACAATAAACATAACCCCCAATCACGACCAATTACCGCCAATAGAAACACAGATGAGCATTGGAGGTAATGGCGTGTTGGATACAATGCCACTTGCTAAAGAAGAGATGGATCAAAAAATAACCACCCCTTTTGCAAAAAAAATAGATCACGAGAGTGGTGGTCTGTCTCCCGACAATATATCTACCCTAATCACTCACTCATTCAGACGTCATCACTTGACGGAAGAGGTGGCAAATACACCAGAAGGAGTTCCTCTGCTACGAGAATTGCGTGATGGAGGTGAGAATGGTGCTACGTATTTATACTCTCAGGCTGTCAACAAAAGTAAAATATTAACCATCTCTCAAACATTCGGTGAAGACGCGGCTGAAAGAGAGTATCGTAATTTTGAAGAGGGCTTAACAGACGCCATTACATTTGCGCATACACACAGAGAACAAGGTGTGTCTTTATCCTGCATTCAATTCCCCATCTGTATTCAAAAATACGGACGACAACATTTTGTGTGCGGGCAAATTTATCTGGATGATGGAAAAATCTGTACCAGAATTGTGGATTCCACCAACAATCCCATTGGATATCCAGAGAAAGCATTGCTGGATGTTGTAGAAAAAAATAAGGAAAATATAAGCGTATTACTTGGCGGTAGAAATTTTCCCTTAAAACGTGACGTCGAAACTATCCAAACCAATACTCAACCTAAGCTCTTTGACAAAAAATGCCCATTGCACGTTTTGGCTGCTTTACACACCACTGCATCGGCGCATCTTGAACAAGGACCAAACGTAATATCAAATCATAATGACATGAAAACCTTGATCACCACCACGCAAAAAATGGTGCATGATGATTCTTCAGTTGGCGCAATGGATTACTTTTTGCGCAGAGGATTTCCACAGGACATCATAGATGAATTAAGTAAGCTGAGAAATCGAGATGATAGGTATGTTGCTGATGTGATGCGACGTGCTCGTCCTCAAGGAGATCAAAATGCAGTAGCTGATCAAATTGTGATGCCATCGACAAACTCAGCATTCACAATCGTGCAGAAAGCAATAGACAACTATCTCGCAAAACACAACGCCGGTCTTAGCTGGCGGAAAATGTTGTTCGATGACGGCATTAAAATGATGTTGAATGCCAAAGAAAGACTAAATGCTGCTAGTGGAAAACCAGAGCATGAAAAATTTAACCTTGCTATGAAAATTGCAGAAGAAATTTTACTGAGTGCGGTGAAAAAAAATGAATTTCAGCCGAATGAAAGAGCGCGATTCCTTCAGGATGAGATTAAAAATGCTGGACCTCTTATGGTCACTATTACCTCAAAATTAGAAAACGACGAACCTCCTGCAGTACAAGATAATACCTCAGCAGTGGGGCCACAGTAGTCAGAGGGTAGCTAAGTCTCGCTTTTTCAAACAGGGAAGTTTGCTATAGCACGAATCTACAATTGAATCGCACGATCCACATACCGCATTATTTTTTCATCATGCGTGGCAATAATCACTGTTTTATTGCCACACCATTTTTCTAATAATCGTAAAACAATATCAGTATTTTGTTCATCTAAATGCGCTGTTGGCTCATCTAATAAAATAATTTTTGCATCTTTTAAAAAAATTCTGGCAAGCGCAACGCGCTGTGCTTGACCGCCGGATAATCCAAAATTCTGTTCGCCTATGATTGTTTGTAAACCTTTTGGTAAATGAAAGGTAAAATCAATCACACCTGTTTCGCGTATAGCGGTTTCGATTTCAGAATCTAAGGCGTCAGGTTTTGCCAATGTAATATTGTCACGAATACTGCCGTGAAATAAGCGGGGATGTTGATGCAATAAAGCGATATGCTCGCGCCATTGATCATTATCAATGCGCTTTAAATCAAGGCCGTTGACAATTATTTTTCCAGCAGTGGGAAAATTAAATTTTGCGATTAAATTCAGTAGCGTCGATTTTCCAGCGCCGCTGGGTCCAGTAAGAGCAATACATTCATTTGACGCAATCGATAAATCAAAATTATCAAATATATTTTTAGCGTTGTGATAGTGAAATTGCATTTTTTCAAACGTTAAATCATTTCCGATGCCATTCCAGTTTTCATATTGTTGCGTTTCTATAGGCTCATCATACAAGTGAAGTAATCCTTCCGCAGCACCAATAGCTTGTCCTCGCGCGTGATAAAATGCGCCCAATTGACGTAGCGGACTAAAGAATTCAGGCGCTAATAGTAAAATAAATAATGCGTGTTGCAGTGTAATGTGCACACCTTCAAATCCGATTTTAAAATATCCCAATAAACCCAATCCGAGATAAACTGCAATAATCGCAATAGAAATCGTACTAAATAATTCAAGTGTTGCTGTTGATAAAAAAGCGATACGCAATATGCGCATGGTTTTTACTCGATATTCATTAGATACTGTTTCAATCGAGTTTAATTGCGCGTGTGCACGATTAAATAGGGTGAGTGTTGTTAATCCTTGGAGCATATCTAAAAAATGCGCACTCATGAGTGAGAGCGTGGATAAATTTTCTTGATTGAGTTTTGCGGTATTCATACCGATAAATGCCATAAATAAAGGAATAAGCGGCGCAGTAATCAATAATACTAATCCGGCAACCCAGCTTTGGGTAAAGACAACACTTAAAATAATAAATGGTAGCAAAACCGCAATGACCATTTGCGGCAAATAATCTGCAAAAAATCCGTGTAATGCCTCGACATGCTCAATGAGTCTTGATGTTAATGCGCCTGTTTTAAATTGTGATAATTGTGTCGGCGTGAATTGTAAGAGCGTGTTAAAAATATTTTTTCGTATGTTATCCTTAACTGTTCTTGCTGTTTGAAAAGCAACTTTTTCTCGCAGCCAAGTGATTCCCGCTCGCGCAATAGTAATGCCTAAAAACAAGTATAAAAGCGGAAAGAGTTCTGTAAGTGTGGCATGATGCAAATAAACACGATAAATAATACTTGCTAATATTCCTGATAGCACAATCATCAACAAACCAGAAATCAGAGCCAAGAGAATGGAAATAAAAAGCCAGCGATGTGCTGGCTTTGATTGTTTCATTAACCACGAATAATTTTTTTTATTCACATGTTTTATCAATTTTTAAAGTTAAGATAATACCAAACAATACAGCAATAATAATGGTTAATCCAAAAAGCACGTAAAACATAATACCTCCTTTTAATAAAATGAATGCTCGTCTTTTTTGACATCCTCTGCAGACAACGTGGATTTTTTGCCCCAGATGGTACTATACGCAAATATCTTGTAGCCTAAAATAATTATTAATAAAAAAAGACCGATATATAACATGGAATTTAATGCGTATTGATCGGAAGATGCATTCCATAACGTTAAACTTTGATCGGGATGTGTGGAAGAGGGCATTAAAAAAGGAAATAATGTAGCGCCGGCAGTGGCAACAATGCCGCCGATTGCAAAACAACTTGCCCAAAATGCCGTGGTGACCCAACCAAAATAGGCTGCCCATAATGATTCAATGATTCCTGCATACGCTGCAACGGGCGCTAAATATTTCCAGGGATATTGACTATAGGTTTGAATCCAAAATCCTGGTCCTGTTTGTACGACATTTTGGAGTGGCTCTTGCGTGGGAATGGCTGCTGAAGAGATTAATTTGTAGCCAATAGTGTGCAGCATTAATAATAAACCCGATGCGGTAAATCCAATTAATAATAAAATGGCGCAAATAAGGTGGACTTTAAAAGCGAGTTTGCGCAAATGGCCCTCAGTGCGTCTTTGTAAGAAAACAGAACCATGCATTAATACCATGACGACAGACACAGCGCCTGATAATAAAGCGTAAGGGCTTAATAACTGCCAAAAATTTCCCGTATAAAATTCACGATAGGTGTGTGGATCAAAATAGAATGGGAATCCTAAAAAACAATTACCTAAGGCAACGCCGAAAATAAACACCGGTATAATGCCGCTGAAAAATAAAGCCCAATCCCACATTTTGCGCCATGTTACGCTATCAATTTTATTGCGATATTCATAACCGGGTGGGCGTAAAAAAAGTGAATATAAAATAAAAAGCATGGCGGCATACAAACCAGAAAATGCGGTGCTATAAACTGCAGGCCATACGACAAATAAACCACCGCCTGCAAAAACGATCCACGTTAAATTACCATCCCAAGTAGGTGCGCTGGTATTTAAAATAATTTTGCGATCCATTTCATCGCGTAAAAAAGGCATATACATTGTTACGCCCGCATCAAAACCCGCGGTACTTGCATAAACCATTAATACACCACCGATAATTAACCACCAAGCAATTTGCAGAAATTCATATTCAAGCATGTGATTGATCTCCGTTATCGATTTGCTCAAAATGATATTTACCCGTGCCCAAACTGCTCGGTCCTAATCGCGCAAATTTAAACATTAAAAATAATTCAATTCCTATTAAAACACCGTAAAATAAGGCAAATAAAATCAAACTGGTAATGAGTGACGCAGCGTTCAGTGATGATGTCCCCATGAGCGTTGGCAATACATAATGCACCGACCAAGGTTGTCTGCCCACTTCTGCCAGTACCCAACCTGCTTCAATCGCAATAAATGGCAATGGAATGGCTAATACGCAGCAACGTAAAAAAAATCGTTTGCGTTCGAGCACATTGCGCCACGTGTAATTTAAACCCAATATAAGCAAAATAAACATGACAGCCCACAATCCAATCATCACGCGGAACGTCCAAAATGAAACGAATACGTTGGGTATGCCGCTTTTTGCCGCGGATTCAATTTCGGCGGGTGTGGCGTGTTCGATATTGTCTGTGTAAGGTTTTAATAAATACGCAAATCCCAAATCGGTCACATCTTTTTGATAAGTGGCTTCAACAGCTTTAGTTGCATGATTGGCCCATATTTCATGCAGCGCCGTATAAGCTTGGATACCGTCTGTAACGCGTTTTTCGTAATTCTGGATAATAGGATCGGCGCCTTCAACGGTACCCGAGAGCGAATGCGTTGCAATTAAACTTAACGCATACGGAATTTTTAGGGTGAAATAATTTTTTTGTTCTTTTTGATCAGGCCATGCAATTAAATACCATGAAGCAGGTGCTTTTTGCGTATGCCATTGCGCTTCAATGGCAGCCATTTTTTCCGGCTCATCTCTTGCAACCAATTGTCCATTTTGATCGCCAAAAAATATCACCATAACGGAACAAATAAATCCAAAACCCACAGCAACGGCAAATGATCTTTTTGCAAAAGCGACATCTTGGTTTTTTAATAAATAATAACTGGAAATACCCATGACAAAAATAGACGATAATAAAAACGCTGCACTCGCTACGTGACCAATACGCACTTGCGACAGAAGTTGTAAATATAATGCAGCGATACTGTGTATTTTCAGCGTCATATTTTTATAATCAAACACTGTGCCGACAGGATGTTGCATCCAACTGTTGGCTGCCAAAATATTGACGATAGAAAGACTGGCGCCAATCGCCATAAATAAAGTGACGATAAAATGCGCGCGACGACTCAATTTATCCCAACTGAAAAAGAACAAACCAAACATCGTGGCTTCTAACATAAATGCGGTGATACCTTCGATCGCTAAAATGGGACCAAAGCTTCCGCCAATCATGCGTGAAAAATAAGCCCAATTTAATCCAAATTCAAATTCCATCGTAATACCGCTGATCACACCAATGGCAAAATTAATGGCTAATATTTTTCCCCAAAAACGTGTCATGTCTTTGTAAATGGTTTTACCGGTTTTTAAATACGCCGCTTCCATGGCAACCAAAATCCATGTGAGTCCCAATGTGAGCGGAACAAAAAGAAAATGAAACATCGCGGTGAATGCAAATTGTAAACGAGAAAGATCTGTTACGAGTAAACTGGGCGTCACAAGCGTGTCCTCGATGTTAAAGCGGTGTGAATAATTTAACATTATCTGTAGGGATGGTCTACTTTTGAACTGAGACGCGATAAATCGCGTCTCTACGCTTTGCATCTTTCAAAGTGTGCATATATACTCTTTCGCACAGATTTTTTTGAAGGAGTAAATGCGATGATGTTCACATGGATTATACTTTGGTTGGTTGTGATGATGGTGCTGGCATTTCAACGTGCATCACTGCCAGTGTGGACAATCGCAATAACGGTTTTTCTTGTTTTATGTTCGGTCTTTTCTTCTTTTCATCCAGTGACACTTGGCATATTTTGGATTGTTAACGCAGCGATATTTATAGTGTTGAATGTCCGTCCATTGCGTCGCCATTTATTATCACGTCCCATTTTCCGTTTTTATCGTCAAGTGATACCAACCTTATCAAACACTGAGCGTGAAGCATTAACGGCAGGAAATGTGGGTTTTGAAGGCGAGTTGTTTAGTGGGATGCCGAAATGGAATAAATTACAACAATTCCCACTGTCCAAATTATCTGACGAAGAACGTGCGTTTATCGAAGGCCCTGTTGAAACATTTTGCGCGATGATCGATAGCTGGCCGATGTATCACACCATGGAATTACCGACAAAATTACTGGATTTTTTGCGTAGCAATGGATTTTTAGGAATGATTATTCCGAAAAAATTTGGTGGATTGGAATTTTCACATTACGCGCATTCACAAGTCATTTGTAAATTAGCGAGTGCCAGCTGTTCCGCTGCGATTTTGACCAGCGTTCCTAATTCATTGGGGCCTGCTGAATTATTATTGCATTACGGCACTGATGCACAAAAAGACTATTATTTGCCGCGTTTGGCGAAAGGTATTGATGTGCCTTGTTTTGCATTAACAAGTCCAACAGCAGGCTCTGACGCAGGCGCGATTGAAGATTACGGTGTTGTGATTGAGGCGGAATTTGAGGGTAAAAAACAATTATGCATTCGTTTGAATTGGAATAAACGCTATATCACGTTAGCGCCTGTCGCAACGTTGTTAGGATTGGCTTTTAAGTTATATGATCCTGATCATTTGATTGGCAATAAAGAATCATTGGGAATTACGTGCGCATTAATTCCCACGAATTTGCCGAATGTCGAGATTGGTCGTCGTCATGTACCATTACATAGCCCATTTCCAAATGGTCCTACCATTGGTCGCGATGTGATCGTGCCGCTTGATGCCATTATTGGTGGTGTAAAAATGGCAGGTTGCGGATGGCGCATGTTGATGGAATGTTTGGCAGCGGGTCGTAGTATTTCGTTACCTTCAATGGCAACTGGTGGTGCACGTATGGCTGCATTGTCAACAGGTGCTTATGCACGTGCGCGTCAACAATTTAATATGCCTGTTGGAAAATTTGGTGGTGTTGAAGAAGCATTGACACGTATCGCAACGAATGTGTATGCCATGGAAGCAACGCGCACCTTTACGGTGTCTTCATTAGATCAAGGCAAAAGACCGGCAGTAGCGAGTGCCATTTCAAAATATCACGCAACGGAAATGGGTAGACATGTTGTAAATGATGCGATGGATATTCATGGCGGCAAAGGTATTTGCATGGGACCTAAAAATTATTTAGCGCAAGGCTATATAGAATTACCTGTGGCGATTACGGTTGAAGGCGCCAATATTTTAACGCGCTCGATGATTATTTTCGGGCAAGGTGCAATTCGATGTCATCCTTATGTATTACCTGAAATGATGGCAGCGATGAACGAAGATAAAGCAGCTGGATTAATCGCATTTGATAAAGCCATTTTTGCACATCTTGGATTTATTGCGAGTAATAAAGCACGTGCGTTTATTTTAGGATTAACCAATGGACGTTTATCACGCGCACCCAGCGGCATATTAAAGCGTTATTACCAGCAATTTTCACGTTTTTCTGCTGCATTAGCTTATATGGCAGATATTGCAATGGTATTTATGGGCGGTGAATTAAAACGTGCAGAAAAAATATCGGCGCGTTATGGTGATTTGTTGAGTTATTTATACATGGGTTCTTCGACATTAAAATTCTACGAAGAATCAAAATGTCCAGAAGCAGAATTGCCGATCGTTGAATGGATTTGCCAAGATTTGTTATTTAAGATGCAAACGCAATTGGATGGAATTTTGGCAAACTTCCCGAGCAGATGGATTGCGAATATATTGCGATATGGTGTTGTTTTTCCGCGCGGAAAATATTTGCGTCCACCCTCTGATCGTCTGGGAGAAAAAGTTGCAAAATTAATTATGGAGCCGAGTTCGTTTCGTGAACGAATAAGCACCTATCTTTACATGACGCCTAATGATAATAATCCTGCAGCAAAAGTGTGCCAGATTTTGCCACAGGTGATTGCAGTGGAACCATTAGAGAAAAAATTAGCAGCTGCGCGTCGTGATTATCCGTCGCATTCAAAAACACGTGAAGAATGGATAAAAACCGCATTGGCGCATAATGTTATTTCTGCAGATGAAGCGTCTGAATTAGCGAAGGTGATGACTGCAAAAATGAACGCAATTAATGTCGATGATTTTGCGGCTGAGGTGTTTGGGTAAATGGATCAAAAAGTTTGGTTAAAAGAATATACTTCCGGTGTTCCTGATACGATTAATCCCGATGCGTTTGATTCACTCGTGCATTTATATGAAAAATATGCAACCGATTTTTCATCTCGTCCTGTATACACCAGTTTTGGTGTTTCATTGTCCTATAGGGAAGTGAAGAATTATGTGCGGGATTTTGCCGCATTTTTACAGCAAGAATTGCAATTAAAAAAGGGTGATCGCATTGCAATGATGATGCCCAATATTTTGCAATATCCCATTGCTATTTTTGGCGCATTAAAAGCGGGTTTGATCGTTGTGAATATTAATCCGTTGTATACCGCGCCGGAATTAATTCAACAATTGAATGATTCAGGTGCGCAAACTATTTTGGTGTTGGAAACATTTGCAGATCATTTAGAAACTGCTATGCCACAAACGCACTTAAAACATATTTTGATTGCAAAAATAGGCGATTTGTTAGGTTTTGCAAAAGGCGCACTTTATAATTTTGTGGCGCGATTTATCCAAAAAAAAATACCCGATTATCGTTTACCCAGCGCCATTTTTTTTAAAAAAGCATTGGCGCGTGGAAAAAATTATTCATTTAATCCTATCGAATTAAAAAATGGTGATATTGCATTTTTACAATATACGGGTGGCACAACAGGTCGCTCAAAAGGCGCGATGTTAACGCATCGCAATATTGTTGCAAATGTATTGCAGTGTGTTTCATGGATACATGACGTGAAAGAACAAAATCATGGTGTCATGATTGGCGCGTTGCCGATGTATCATATTTTTTCATTAACGGTTTGTGGTATGTGTATTTTACCTATGGGAGCGTCGACATTATTAATTGCAAATCCGCGCGATATGAATGGATTTATTAAAGCCATTAAGCATTGCAAAATGACAATGATGGTGGGATTAAATACATTATTTAATGGGTTGCTGAATCAGCCTGCTTTTCAAAAAGTCGATTTTTCTCGATTAAAATTAACTATTTCTGGTGGTATGGCAATGCAACGGGTTGTTGCAGAACGTTGGCAAAAAGTCACTGGCGTACCCGTGTTGCAAGGATATGGATTAACAGAAACCAGTCCTGTGATTACATTGTGTCCAGTCAACATGACGCATTTTACAGGCACCGTGGGTGTGCCAGTGCCATCAACAGAAATTACGATTCGCAATGAATCAAATCACGAAGTGGATCTGCACCAAACGGGTGAAATTTGTGCGCGTGGACCACAAATCATGCAAGGTTATTGGCATGCGATTGATGAAACACATCATACCCTGGATGAAGCGGGTTGGTTGCACACCGGTGATATTGGTTACATGGATGAGCGTGGTTTTGTTTATATTGTCGATCGAAAAAAAGATATGGTGCTTGTATCTGGATTTAATGTATATCCGAATGAAGTTGAAGCGGTGATTGCATCACATCCTGATGTGCAAACGGTTGCGGTGATCGGTGTGCCTTCCGAAAAAACAGGTGAAGCGTTAAAAGCGTTTGTCATTAAAAAAAATCCGATGCTCACAGAAGCGCAATTAATTGCATTTTGTCGTAAATCATTAACGGGCTATAAAATTCCGCATATGATAGATTTTCGTGATGAGTTGCCGATGTCGACAGTGGGTAAAGTATTACGAAGAGAATTGCGCGAAGAAGAAAGTAAAAAAATTGGCGTTTGTACTAACCAGTGTTAGAATCCGGTTCATGCGCACTATTCGTCATAAAACACATGCTGTACAGGTCGGCGACTTCACCATAGGTGGTGGTGCGCCGATTGTCGTCCAATCGATGACAGATACTGATACAGCAGATGCAAAAAAAACTGTTGAACAAATTAAATTATTAGCAGATGCCGGTTCTGAGTTAGTACGCATTACAGTGAATACCGAGGAAGCTGCTGCGCAAGTTGCATTCATTCGTGACCAATTAAATAAGGCTGGTTATGACGGCGTTCCACTCGTTGGCGATTTTCATTACAACGGTCATCGCTTATTAAAAGAATTTCCGGAATGTGCAAAAGCATTATCTAAATATCGTATTAATCCTGGTAATGTGGGTTTTGGTACTAAAAAAGACGATCAATTTAATACAATGATTCAGGCGGCTATTGAATATCAAAAACCTGTTCGCATTGGTGTTAATTGGGGGAGTCTTGATAAAAATTTAGCGACGCAAATGATGGATGAGAATGCCAAATCAGCGCATCCCAAATCATCACAAGCGATTTTGCGTGAGGCATTGGTTGTTTCTGCATTGACGAGCGCGCAGGCGGCAGAAAAATGCGGGTTATCGCCGGATAAAATTGTGTTGTCTTGTAAAGTGAGTAATGTGCCGGATTTAATTTTGGTCTATCAAATGCTCGCAGAACGTTGTCATTATGCGTTGCATTTGGGATTAACTGAAGCGGGCATGGGATCAAAAGGTATCGTTGCTTCTAGTATTGGTATGGGCGTGTTATTGCATTATGGTATTGGTGATACGATTCGTACGTCGCTCACACCAGAACCAAATGGTTCTCGTGATAGAGAAGTGATCGTGTCACAACAAATTTTGCAATCATTAGGTATACGTTCATTTTCTCCGATGATTACAGCATGTCCAGGTTGTGGTCGCACAACCAGCACTTTTTTCCGTGAATTAACGCAAGACGTCGACATGTTTATTCGTGACAAAATGCCGCAATGGCGAAAAGAATTTGTGGGTGTTGAAAATTTACAGCTAGCAGTGATGGGCTGTGTGGTGAATGGTCCTGGTGAAAGCAAACATGCGAATATTGGCATTAGTTTGCCAGGCACGGGTGAAGCACCCGTTGCGCCTGTTTTTATGGATGGTGAAAAGGTTGCGACGCTACGCGGTGATAATATTACAGCGCAATATAAAGCGATGATTGAAGAATATGTGAAGACAAAATATCAAAAGCGGGCGTAGAGACGCCGATTCATCGCGTCTTTCACGCCGCACGCTTATGTTTTTTAATCCATTCTTTTAAAGCATCATCCATGCGGGTTTGCCAACCGTCGCCAGTTGATTTGAAATACTCGACCACTTCAGGGCTGTAGCGCATCGTGATAGATATTTTTTTTGGCTTTTTTTGTGGGCCACGTTGACCGACTTTTTTAAGATTAATTAGCCCTTCATACAATTCGGGAGGTAACACCTCTTTGGCAGGACGCATTTTACGAAAGTCTGCTGCGGTTAGTTCTCGTACCTCACCATCTTGGTTCGTTAGCGGCTTTTCTTTCAAAATCCTCGTTTTCTTTGGCTTTTTTGATTTCTTGTTCATATTTTTTTACCTCACGTAAGTTAGTCTTGCGAAAACTAATCACCCGTATGTCACTATTAACGCGTGTGAAGCATAAAACATGCAATCTATCACCCAAGAATCCCGTAGCAATTAAGCGTTGTTCAGGATAAGGGAAGCGTTTGTCTTCAATGATGACTGCTGAATCCCAATTAAAGTTAACAGCTTCATTAAACGATAGCTGCCTTTCAGCCTCATTTCTTGATGATTTTGCAAGATCAAAAATAATTTCCATACATCATCCATTTAATTGTAATAACAATAAAATAAAATGTCAATGGAAATGATAACGGTAATTTTTTAAGATTTATATCCGTAAAAATCAGTTTTTTAACCCAAGCAGATTTTTAAAATACTGTAGGCATTGAGGATTTGCTAACACTTCCGTATTTTTAACCTCACGCCCATTAATGATATTTTTCACCGCAATTTCCATGGTTTTTCCATTCATGGTTTTGGGAATATCTTTTACTTGAATAATTTTTTTCGGTACGTGAAAAGGCGTTGTGTTATCACGAATAATTTTTTTAATATCGGCAATTAATTTTTCATCCAGCAGTAAATTATTTTTTAATGTGACAAATAAAATAATATCTTCGTCACCATTTTTTTGAAATCCTGCAGCCAGACAATCGGATACGCAATCTATTTTTAATACTTGTGTATAAATATCTGCAGTGCCAATGCGAATGCCACCGGGATTTAAAGTGGCATCGGATCGCCCAAAAATAATTAAACCATGATGTTCGGTTATTTTTGCATAATCACCATGCGTCCAAACATTCGGAAATTGATTGAAATAGGCGTTAAAATATTTTTGACCGTCGGTATCATTCCAAAAATAAAGTGGCATTGCGGGAAATGATTGTGTGCATACCAATTCACCCGGTTGATTTTTAATTGAATTGCCATCGGCATCAAAAATCTCAACGCGCATGCCTAATCCGCGACATTGTAATTCTTCAGAATAAACAGGTAATAACGGATTTCCCAGCGCAAAACACGACACAATATCGCTGCCACCTGAAATGCTGGATACGCGCACATCCGATTTTATATTTGAATAAATATAATCAAAACTTTCTTTTAACAGCGGTGAGCCTGTTGTTAAAATCGTTTTTAATTTTGCTAAGCGATGTGTTTTGCAAGGGTTTAAATTATTTTTTAAATACGTTTCAATGATCTTTGCGCCAGCACCAAAAATGGATACATCGCATTTGTCAATCAGATCAAAAAGAGCGGTATTATTCGGATAAAAAGGAGATCCATCATATAGCACGAGCGTTGCGCCAACACTTAATCCGCTGATCATCCAGTGCCACATCATCCAGCTGCAGGTGGTGTAAAAAAATAAAGTATCTTCTGCATGTAAATCTGTGTGCAGCATCAATTCTTTTTTATGCTGAATTAAAATATTGCCCGCGCCATGTACCATGCATTTGGGTTTTCCGGTCGTGCCAGAAGAATATAAAATGTAGAGCGGGTGATTGAACGGAAATTGTTCGTAAAGACTATATTTCTCGCGCCCCACCGAATCCACGCGTCCCAAAATTATTTCCGCAACATCAATAACATTTTTTACACTCGGCAATTTCTCTCGTAATTGTTTAATGGTTTCTGCATGCTCAAATTTTTTTCCACCAAAATGATGTTCATTCACCACAAATAAAATTTTTGGTTCAATTTGCGCAAAACGTTCAATCAAAGCATCCACGCCAAATTCAGGCCCACATGCCGTCCAAATAGCACCCAACGAAGTTGTTGCTAACATGGCAATAACAGTTTCAATGCAATTGGTAACGAATCCAGCAATTCGATCACCCGATTGTACGCCGCATTTTATTAAATGCGCCGCAAGATTTTGCACTTGTAAAAATAATTCAGCGTAGGTGATTTTTTTATTTTCACCATTTTCATTGACATAAATTAAAGCGGTATGATCATCGCGACGCTGCAATAAATTTTCTGCAAAATTCAAACGCGCATCAACAAACCATTGGGTTTTCCATATCTCTTTTTGTGATCGCATTATTTTTGTGGGTTGAATTGAATATTGAATCTCGCAAAAATCGGAAACCGCTTTCCAAAATTGTTCAGGTTGATCGATTGACCATTGATGAAGGGCGTCGTAGTTATTGATATTTAAATTGTATTGATGATTGATGGCATTGATAAAATGCATCATGTGCGTATGTTGCATTTCTTTTTGTGTGGGCGTCCAAAGTGGGATGTTCATTATACACCGTCCGTCGGTTTTTATATTCAGTTATATTACTGCGTTTTTTAAAAATAACCGCTTTTTATTTTTATTTTGATGATAAAATAATTTGTGTTTTTTAAAAATGCTGAACAATTACAAAAAAGGAGTTTTTTATGACTAAATACGAATGTTGTGATTGTGGTATGGCTGTGAAGGGATTGACGTGTGGAAAATGTGGCGCGCCATTACAGAGCAAAACGATTAAAGCAGGTGGTAAAGATGTGCAAGTGGCTGAATGCCCGAAACAATGCGGTAAAATTAAATCACCGATGTGTTGTGGGCATGATATGAAAGCGACACATGCTTAAAGTGGAAGCGGAAGTGGGAGTGAAAACGTCAGTGGTACGGTTTGATTTTCTCCCACTCCAATTTATCAATGAAGATCCTGCATCATATTATCGATAGCCCCAACGGTGTTGTCCCTCAATCGATTTTCGGCTTTTTGAAATAATGTCGATGCATGAACTAATCTTCCTTGAACTTCCTTTTTATTGTCTTGCACACAAAGAGCGATCATTCCTGTTGCAAAAGAAAAAAAGATAGGAATAGCAAATATCATGATCGTACTTAACTGTTGAGTATCTAAACCTAGAAACGATGTGTTGGTGTTGTTTGTGGTAGCGTTGACGATTTTAACAGGAACAAAATCGCTGTTCGATAGAGCGTTTGGCTCTACCAGTGCAAAGACGATCAGACCAAATGTTACCCCCAAGCTCAAAAGAGCCAGTAGTCTGAAAAAGTACATTGTTAAATCACTCGCATAAATTTTTATTAACGCGGGTAAATCATAATGCTTCCGAGGCGCAGGCGCAGGATCTATGTTCGTGATTTCTACTTGCAAAGCACGTACCAGAGCACTGATCGGTGGTTCTGGAACGCGAGTCCATGTGCTTTCTACAAAAAACCAGTTGACTAAAGGAGTTGATGCGATGGCCTGAACGTCAAATCTATCAAAGAAAAATCTATCCCGAGATTGCTTAATTCCCCATAGCGGTAAACAGTTTTTCAAAATGTTAGGCAATTTTTCATAATGGTGACTGGGATTCAGTGTCATAACACGCCAAAAAACGTCACTTGATGTCGCCATCAATGCTCTTAAATCTTTTGGAAAGTGGGCGGGTGTTTCCAGCAATGGGTTATCAACTGGAGTATCCTGAATGCTCCATAGCGTTTCAAGCCATTGCGCAAATCGATTCTCCTGGGGCGAGTTTTCTCTAAAGATTGAATTCTCAAATTGCAGGAGATAGAGAACGACAATATGTAAGACATCGGTTGGTAATGCTAATAAGCTGCTCGAAGCTTGCGAGGTCACTACTATTAGTGGATTTCTGATCATCATTCACCAGTATGAGGTTAATTATTTTATGAACTGTATTATTTTTGATCTATTTTATCAATGCTTTTCGTTGAAATTAATGCTGCCTTAAGGATTCTTTTCACGCCAACAAGCCTGGTACGGTCAAAGGTTTTCGAGTATTATGCGCTCAGATTTAATTAACCAGTAGAGAAACGAAATGAATCTCCATGAATACCAAGCAAAAAATTTATTAAAAAAATATGGTGTTGCTGTCCCCGATGGCGAAGTGGTTTCAAATGCAGCTGATATTATTCCAGCTGCGAATCGTTTGGGTGGCACGCGTTGGGTAGTGAAAGCGCAAGTGCATGCGGGTGGTCGCGGTAAAGCGGGTGGCGTGAAATTAGTGAATTCGCCTGAAGAAGCGGCAACGGTTGCGCAATCATTATTGGGTACGCGATTAGTCACATTTCAAACCGATGAAAAAGGCCAACCGGTCAATCAAATCTGGATTGAAAAACCCTCTGATATTGCGCGCGAATTATATTTAGGCGCTGTGATTGATCGTGCCACACAAAGTGTTGTGTTTATGGCATCGACAGAAGGTGGTGTTGAAATTGAAGAAGTCGCTCATAAAACCCCAGAAAAAATTCTTAAAGCGGTAGTTGACCCTATTGTCGGTTTGCAACCTTATCAATGTCGCGAATTATTTTTCGGACTTGGTTTGCAAATGGAACAAATGCGCGCATTCACGCAATTAATGATGGGTTTGTATGATGCGTTTATGGCGAATGACATGAGCATGTTAGAAATTAATCCGCTCGTTGTTACAAAAACCAATGAATTAATTTGCTTAGATGCAAAAATTAATTTGGATGATAACGCGATGTATCGTCATCCGCAATTGCGTGAAATGCGTGATACGACGCAAGAAGAAGAACGCGAAACACGCGCGCAACAATGGGAATTAAATTATGTTGCTTTGGAAGGTGATATTGGTTGCATGGTGAATGGCGCAGGTTTAGCAATGGCAACGATGGATATGATTAAGTTGCAAGGCGGACAACCGGCAAACTTTTTAGATGTCGGTGGTGGTGCAACACGTGAACGTGTGACGGAAGCATTTAAAATTATTACGTCGGATAAAAACGTCAAAGGTATTTTAGTGAATATTTTTGGTGGCATTGTACGTTGCGACATGATTGCGGAAGGTATTATTGCAGCGGTTGCTGACGTTGGTGTGAAAGTGCCGGTTGTTGCGCGTTTGGAAGGCAATAACTCAGAATTAGGTGCGAAAAAATTAGCAGAAAGTGGGTTGAATATCACACCAGCAGTTGGATTTGCGGAAGCGGCGAGAAAGATTGTAGAGCTCGTCAAATAGAATCTAAACAAAGAGAAAAACTATGAGTATTTTAATCAACAAAAACACCAAAGTTATCTGCCAAGGTTTTACCGGTAAACACGGCACATTTCATTCCGAACAATGTATCAATTACGGCACTAAAATGGTCGGTGGTGTCACACCAGGTAAAGGCGGCGAAACACATTTGGGTTTGCCTGTTTTTAATAGCGTACGTGATGCGTTTGATGCAACACATGCAGATGCGACAATGATTTTCGTGCCCGCGCCTTTTTGTAAAGATTCCATTATCGAAGCTATCGATGCTGGTATTAAATTAGTGATTTGTATTACAGAAGGTGTTCCTGTTTTAGATATGATGGCAGTTAAAGCCTATATGAAAGGCAAAAATGTGCGTTTGATTGGACCGAATTGTCCCGGCGTTATTACACCGGGCGAATGCAAAATCGGTATTATGCCAGGACATATTCATCAACCTGGAAAAGTCGGTATTGTGTCGCGTTCAGGTACATTAACGTATGAGGCGGTGAATCAAACAACTGAATTGGGTTTTGGTCAAAGCACTTGCGTAGGTATTGGCGGTGATCCGATTCCAGGCACAAACTTTATCGACGTGCTTGCGATGTTTGAAAAAGATCCGCAAACCGAAGTGATCGCGATGGTTGGTGAAATTGGCGGATCAGGTGAAGAAGAAGCCGCTGAATATATTAAACATCATGTGAAAAAACCCGTGGTTTCTTATATCGCCGGTGTAACAGCACCAGAAGGTAAGCGCATGGGTCACGCCGGTGCAATTATTGCGGGTGGAAAAGGAACTGCTGCTGAGAAATTTAAAGCGCTTGAAGCGGCAGGTGTTTACACCGTTCGTTCTCCAGCGGAAATTGGTAAAGCGGTTGCTGCGGTAATGAAAGTATAATTTTAATCATTAATTTTTTCAGTGCGTTGTCAAGATATAAGTTAAGTATTGGATATTTCTTGGAATTTCCTTGACAGCGCTCTTCTGCAATTGGTATAAAATTCGCGTCGAGAAATTTTTCTTTTTTTCAAACCGCAGGGAACTCAACTATGAACAGACAAGATTTAGTGGATTTAATGGCGACGCAAGCAGATATTTCAAAAGCGGCTGCAGAAACAGCATTAACAACTTTTATTGAAGCGATTACAGATACTTTAGCAAAGGGTGGTAAAGTGGCGTTGGTAAATTTCGGTTCGTTTGAAACAAGTAAACGTGCTGCACGCATGGGTCGTAATCCTCGTACAGGTGTTGAAATGAAAATTCCAGCATCGGTTATTGCAAAATTCAAAGCGGGAAAGCGTTTGAAAGATGCGGTGAATGGTGAGAAATAATTTTCTAAACTTTCTTGTTGCAACTTTCTAAATTCAAGGTACCATATCGGCGTCAAAGAAGACTTGGGTGCTTAGCTCAGTTGGTAGAGCGTCGCCCTTACAAGGCGAATGTCGGGGGTTCGAATCCCTCAGCACCCACCACGTTTTTTTTGATCCATGTGTGGAGCGGTAGTTCAGCTGGTTAGAATACCGGCCTGTCACGCTGGGGGTCGCGGGTTCGAGTCCCGTCCGCTCCGCCATTTTTTTGAGACGCGATAAATCGACGTCTCTACTTTCTGGAATAAAACATGCTGCAAAAAATTAGGGATCGTATATCAGGGTGGATTGCCGGTGTTATTATCGCACTGGTAGCAGGCGCATTTATTCTTTTCGGTGTTGAATATTATTTCGGTCAAAGTGCGAGTGATCAAAACGATGCTGCAACGGTCAACGGTGTTGCGATCACTCACGATCAAGTCAGCAACGCATTTTCACAATTACAAAAACAAACTATGTCACAGATGCAAGGTCATCCACTGACTGACGCAATGACACAAGAACTCAAAAATTACGCATTGCAATCTCTCGTGACACAAACGGCTTTATTTACCTCTTTTGAGAAAGAAGGTTTTGTTGTTGGCCTGCCGCAAGTCAAGATGATGATTGAACAGGCGCCTGAATTTCAAGATAACGGAAAATTTTCCGAAGCTAAATTAATGCAAACGTTGTATCAGGCGAATTTAACGCCAATGCAATTTTTCAACCAAGTGCAATCGCAGTGGATTGTGAATCAAGTGACAAGCGGTATTAGCACCGCTGCATTTGCGTTGCCTAATGAAGTGAAGCAAGTGTATGCACTTATGCATCAGAAACGCGCATTTGGTTATGTCATTATTCCTGCGAAAAAATTCGAATCAACAGTGAATGTGAGTGATGCTGATATTAAAAATAATTACACATTGAATCAATCAATCTATGAAACACCTGCAAAAGTCAGTGTTTCTTATATTCTTTTATCGCCCACCGATCTCGCAAAAAAAATAACGGTGACGACGGAAGATGCGAAAGCGTATTATGAATCGCATGCGCAGAATTTTTCAAAATCACAATCATTTGCATCAGCAGAAAAAAAATTAATTGCATTAATACAGCATCAACGGGTGAGTGCATTATTGACGAAAGAAAGTAGTGCTTTAGCTGATTTAACGTATACCAATCCTGATTCTTTGGATGTCGCAGCAAAGACATTAAATTTACCCATTCAAACCAGCCCAATGCTGACAAAAACTGGCGAAAAAACGGGGATTTTTGCAAATCCCAAAGTGTTAGAAGCTATATTTAGCGATTCTGTTTTTAAATCTAATAATAACAGCAATCCGATTGATCTCAGTGATGGTTCGCAAATAGTATTGCGTATCGAGAAAAAAATACCAAGCCAACCAATTCCATTGACAACGGTCAGCGCACAAATCAAAGAAAAATTAATTGAAAAAGAAGCGCAAGCACAAGCAGGATTATTGGCCTATCAAATGCAGAAAAAAATAGCAGGTGGTGCAAATCCTGAAACAGTTGCAAAACAAAATCAGTTGCAATGGCAAATGGTTCCTTTGGCATCACGCACCGAGAAATCAACGGCACCCGAAGCAATTCAAGCAGCAGCATTTAATGCAGCAGGTTCGCAGGCAGTGTTGTTTGATAAACATGATTATGCTGTTATTGACGTTTCGAAAATGCAAAATGCAGATCCTAGTCAATCTAGTGCGACTGATACAAAGCAGTTATCACAACAGCTATCAGCGTTGTGGGGACAACTGATACAACACTGTTTTGTTAATAGCGTGATTGCGGGCTCGCATATTAAACTGACGGCTTAATTAAACCTTGCGCTATATATTCAGAAACCGAGCGACAGTGTCGGTGAATCCTTATTACTGAGCGCTTGCTTCAACCCCAATTCCCACCTACTCTAAAGCCTAATGTATTTTCCAGGATGGAGATGATATGCGATACAATCAAATTGTATCTTGTGTGCAAAATTTACCAGCAGACGTTTGGCCTGATTTTTTTAATAGAATGAATCAATCTGAGAAAAATATTGTTCGAGACCAATTCCGCAGTTTTTTACCAGAAGTATTGTCAGCCGTTGAAGCACATGATGGAATTTTGTTTTTACAAACGATTAATCAATCGATTGAAAATGTAGATTGGACGAAATGCGATTATTTACAAATTACGCAGTTGTTGACCGCTCATCGATATGCTGAATTTTTTAAGATAGTGGGGCATGCGGGTGTTATTAAAGCATTGCCTGACTTTGAGAGTTTGTATGTTTTTCTAGAAAAATCTGAAGAACGGTGGCGTTTTTTTTTATTAGACGCAATGACCCCTTTTTTATCTCATATTAAAATAAATGCTGTTGATTTACGTCGCTTAGCGGATAACTTTTATGACACACTGTTTGTGGCTTTGAAATTATTTCGTAAGCAGTTAGCCCCTATTCTATTGCAATTCTTGATCCAAGAGGATTTGAATCCGCAATGGGTTTATCAAATTATAAAAGAATCATTTGCTGTCTTGCTATCCAAGACGAATATTGCGAAGGATTGCCCCTGCTTTGAAAGTAATCGCGAAATATTTTTAATGTTTCATGACATTGAAGTGATAGCTTCTAGTGAAGTTTTATCGCCACGAGAAGCTAATATTCATAAGTTCATCAAATTGTATGAGTTTGTGCAATTGAGCACAGAAAATAGCAGCGTTAAAAGCGAGTTAATACGTTTTTTCGGCCCCGAGTTTTTTTCAAAAATGTTTCGGTATTTACAGCCGATAATTTCGGCTATGCCGCCGTTGCCGGCACAACGACAACCTCCGTGGGGACGACGATCGTCTGCATTATTTTCCGAAGTTATGCGACGAGAACAGTCCTACGCGCGTTCAACTGGGTTGCGTCGGACGATTATGTCACCTAATATGTGAACGATTATTTTTTATGAGGAACTTATGCGTCGACCGCTCATCGCAGGCAATTGGAAAATGCATGGCACACAAAAAAGTGCGCATGATTTATTGGTTTCGATTGCGGAAAATGCAAAATCACTCAACAATATCGAGCTCGCTGTTTTCCCTCCCTTTGTGCATATACATTTATGCGAAAATAATCTGTTAAATTCAGCTGTTCATTATGGCGCGCAAAATTGTTCTTCATTCCCTGATGGCGCTTATACAGGTGAAATCTCCGCAAGTATGCTGAAAGATTTGGGTTGTCATTATGTCATTATCGGACATTCCGAACGTCGTCATGGTTTAGGTGAAACGAATCAGCAAATTACCCAAAAATGTATTGCCGCTTTTGAAGCAGGATTAATGCCTATTTTATGCGTGGGTGAAACATTGCTTCAGCATGAAAAAAAATTAACTGTATCAGTTGTGCAAGAACAACTTGAAGTTGTGTCTGTATTGAAAGATAATTGCACCAATTTTACAGATATCGTGATTGCTTACGAACCTGTTTGGGCGATTGGCACCGGAAAATCAGCTACGCCAGAATTAGCGCAAGAAGTACATGCGGTAATTCGTACGCAATTGAAAACGGTAGGAATTGCCGAGAAAACACGTATTTTATACGGCGGTAGCGTAAAACCAGATAATGCAAAAGCATTATTTGCAATGCCAGATATTGATGGTGCTTTGGTGGGTGGTGCATCGTTGGATGCGAAAAGTTTTATAGAAATAGGAAAATCATGCAATCTTTAATTTTAATCATACATGTATTGGTAGCGATCGCGATTATCGCTTTGGTATTAATGCAACATGGACGTGGTGCTGATGTGGGTGCGTCATTTGGTAGTGGTTCATCAAATACCATGTTTGGTAGCGCAGGTGCTTTACCGTTTTTAATGAAAGTGACTGTCGTTTGCGTGACGATTTTTTTTCTTACCAGCATTTCACTCACTTATATTGCATCGCATAGTGAACATAAGGCGCAAATTTTAACTATGCCAGTTATGCCGGCAATGCCAACAGCACCGGCGACACCTGTAGCACCTGTAACAAACAAAAGCGATGCTGGGACCTCATTTATTCCAGCTGCAAAGAAATAAAGATCGGTATTGCCGGGGTGGTGGAATTGGTAGACACGCAGCCTTGAGGTGGCTGTGGCGCAAGCCGTGACGGTTCGAGTCCGTTCCCTGGTATTATTTTTTTTACGGGCGACACATGCTAACAAATTATTTTCCTATTCTTGTTTTTATCGGCGTTGGTCTGATCATCGGATTATTGCCCGTTGGCTTGGGTTGGTTTTTAGGTCCACGTCATCCTGATCCTGCAAAATGTTCCCCTTATGAATGTGGTTTTGATGCGCTAGAAGATGCGCGCATGCCTTTTGATGTGCGTTTTTATTTGGTCGCGATTTTATTTATTATTTTTGATTTAGAAACAGCGTTTTTATTTCCGTGGGCAATGATTATTCGTCAGGTGGGTTGGTTGGCGTTTTGGTCGATGATGATTTTTTTGGCGATTTTAATTGTTGGATTTGTTTACGAGTGGAAGAAGGGTGCACTGGAGTGGGAGTAAGTACGTACTGGTGAAATAGTTTAGAAGCACTTGCGTTAGCAAGCGCGATGGGAATTTATTATTGCCACTCGAACTTTCGCACTCACTCACGTGAGCGCTTCTAAACTATATCACTGGTTCGTGAATAAATGTAATTGGATATATTTATGACATTACAAAGCATGTTAAAACAAGACGGCTTCGTCCTCACCAAATACGACGACCTCATGAACTGGGCGCGCTCCGGTTCCTTATGGCCAATGACATTTGGTTTAGCCTGCTGCGCCGTTGAAATGATGCAATGCGCCGCATCGCGTTACGACATCGATCGCTTCGGTTTAATTTTTCGTCCCAGCCCACGTCAATCCGATGTGATGATTGTGGCAGGCACATTATGCAATAAAATGGCGCCGGCATTGCGAAAAGTTTACGATCAAATGGCAGAACCGCGCTGGGTTATTTCAATGGGTTCATGCGCCAATGGTGGTGGGTATTACCATTACTCTTATTCTGTTGTGCGCGGCTGTGATCGCATTGTTCCTGTAGATGTATATGTGCCTGGATGTCCGCCGACAGCAGAAGCGTTGTTGTATGGCATTATTCAATTACAAAATAAAATTAATAAGAAAAAAGTGATACGGCGCAAATAAGGCAACACATGACTCCATTACTTGAGCAAATTAAAAATCATTTTAACGATACAATTGTTTCTGTCGTCGAATCTGATTGCGTCACCATCGAATTATTACCTGAAAATTTATTATTTGTTTGCAAAACATTACGCGATCATTTTCATTTCGAACAATTAATGGATGTGTGTGGCGTTGATTATGCGGATTATGGTTTAACACATTGGCGCACTGAAGAATCTACACACACGGGTTTTAGTCGCGGTGTTGATGTGCAAGGCGAACGCAAAATTGCCTGGGAAAAACCGCGTTTTGCATCTGTTTATCATTTGTTGTCCGTTTCAAAAAATCAACGCGTGCGAATTAAAGTTTACTTAGAAGAAGAGCCTATCGTGCCATCTGTGATTGATATTTGGAAATCCGCCGATTGGTTTGAACGTGAATCTTATGATTTATTTGGTATTGTGTATGACGGTCATCCGGATTTGCGCCGCATTTTAACGGATTATGGTTTCAAAGGTCATCCTTTCCGCAAAGATTTCCCCTTAATTGGCGAAGTAGAAATGCGTTACGATGCAAAATTGCAACGATGCGTTTATGAGCCTGTGAGTATTGAGCCGCGCACGTTGGTGCCAAAAGTAATACGAAGTGATAACCGGTATGTGTAACAGAAGCCCGCGCGTAGATTCGCGTCGCAGTGATTGTAATTGCCGTGCCTTATAACGCGAATCAAGCAAGGGCGCTTCTGACGCAGAGTAGCAAGGGCGCATTACAGAGAATAAATAATTATGTCAGAACTTAAAAACTACACCTTCAACTTCGGCCCCCAACATCCCGCCGCGCACGGCGTATTACGTTTAATTTTAGAAACCGACGGCGAAGTGATTCAAAAAATTGATCCACACATCGGATTATTACATCGCGCGACCGAAAAATTAGCCGAATCAAAACCCTTCAATCAAACGATCGGTTACATGGATCGTTTGGATTACGTGTCGATGATGTGTAACGAACACGCTTATGTATTAGCCATCGAAAAATTATTAGGCATCAAAGCACCCATTCGCGCGCATTATATTCGCACGATGTTCGATGAAATCACGCGTATTTTAAATCATTTATTGTGGCTCGGCGCCCATGCATTGGATTGCGGCGCGATGACCGTCTTTTTATATTGCTTCCGTGAACGCGAAGATTTAATGGATTGCTACGAAGCGGTTTCTGGCACGCGTATGCACGCAACCTATTATCGTCCCGGCGGTGTTGCAAAAGATTTACCAGACACCATGCCGCAATATAAAAAATCGCGTTGGCATAATGAAAAAGATGTTAAAAAAATGAATGCGAATCGTGAAGGTTCGTTACTCGATTTCATTGAAGATTTTACAAAACGTTTCCCTAAGTTAGTTGATGAATATGAAATGCTGTTAACCGATAATCGCATTTTCAAACAACGCACTGTCGGCATCGCAGTCGTATCACCTGAACGCGCATTGCAATTGGGATTTTCAGGTCCTATGTTGCGCGGCTCCGGTGTTGAATGGGATTTACGTCGCAAACAACCTTACGCCGCTTATGAACATTTAGAATTTGATATTCCCGTTGGAAAAAATGGCGATTGTTACGATCGGTATTTAGTGCGCGTGGAAGAAATGCGTCAGTCAAATAAAATTATTCAGCAATGCGTCAATTGGTTGCGCAAAAATCCTGGTCCCATTAAAACCGATGATTACAAAACATCGCCACCGTCACGCGAAGTTATGAAAGAAAGTATGGAAGGCATGATTCATCATTTTAAATATTTTACAGAAGGGTATCATGTGCCGGAGGGTGAAGCGTATGTGGCGATTGAACATCCCAAAGGTGAATTTGGCATTTACTTAGTGTCGGATGGTGCGAATAAACCGTATCGATTAAAAGTGCGTGCAGCGGGTTTTTCACATTTGGCAGCGCTGGATGAATTGTGTCGTGGGCATATGATTGCGGATTTGGTGGCGGTGATTTCAAGTATTGATATTGTGTTCGGAGAAATTGATCGATAGTTTGCACAATGTTACAGAAGCCCGCGTGCAGCGTAGCGGAACAAGGGCGTTTTGCAGCGAATATAAACGAAGCGAGTTATTAAACGATGTTTGAACTTTCAGAAAAAACCAAGCAACATATCGATCATTGGTTAACAAAATATCCCAAAGATCAACGTCGCTCCGCAGTGGTTGCGAGTTTATTAGCTGTACAAGAACAAAATGGCGGACACTTAACCGATGCATCCATGAACGCTGTCGCCGATTATTTAAAAATTCCCCACATCGAAGCGTATGAGGTCGCCACATTTTATGACATGTATAATCTCAAACCGATCGGCAAACACAAAATTGCGATCTGCACCAATATTTCCTGCATGTTGCGCGGCAGTGATGAGATCTTAAAACACTGTGAAAAACGTTTAAATATCAAACCTGGTGAAACAACCGGCGATGGAAAATTTACATTAATCGAAGTGGAATGCATGGCAGCATGTGGTGGCGCACCGATGTGTCAGGTGGATGATAAAGACTATATTGAAAATTTAACGTTTAAAAAGATCGATGAATTATTAGAGAAATTATGCAATTAAATCAAGTTTGCTACAGAACATTACACCTTCCTGAGCCGTGGACACTCAAAGCCTACGAATCCGTCGGCGGTTATTCCATGCTGCGAAAAATATTAAAAGAAAAAACACCGTCGTCAGAAATTATTGAAACCATCAAAGCATCTGTTTTGCGTGGTCGTGGCGGCGCTGGATTTCCCACCGGATTAAAATGGAGTTTCGTTTCACCGAATATTCCCGGTCAAAAATATGTGTTATGTAATTCTGACGAAAGCGAACCTGGCACATTTAAAGACCGCGATATTTTACGATTTAATCCGCATCAATTGCTCGAAGGGTTGGCGATTGCATGTTATGTCATGGGTGCAACGGTCGCGTATAATTTTTTACGCGGTGAATTTTATGAGCCATTTTTACGGTGTGAATCAGCATTAAAAGAAATGTATGATGCGGGATTAGCCGGTGAAAATGTATTAGATTCTGGCGTTAATTTTGATATTTATAATCATTACAGTGCTGGCGCGTATATTTGCGGCGAAGAAACAGCGCTCATGAATTCACTCGAAGGCAAGCGTGGCATGCCGCGTTTTAAGCCACCATTTCCCGCTAATTTTGGTTTGTATGGTCGCCCAACGAATATTAATAACACGGAATCGTATGCATCCATTCCCGTGATTTTAGAAAAAGGCGCCAAATGGTTTGCGGATATGGGCCCTGAAAAAAGTGGCGGCACAAAAATATTTAGCGTCAGCGGTCATGTTAATAAACCCGGTAATTTTGAAGTGCCGATGGGTCTTCCATTCTCTGAATTATTAAATTTAGCGGGCGGTATGCTCGATGGCATTCCATTAAAAGCGGTAATTCCAGGTGGTAGCTCGATGCCGGTGTTACCCGCAGAAATCATGATGCAAACCAATATGGATTATGACAGTTTAGCAAAAGCAGGTTCTGCATTGGGTTCAGGTGCAGTGATTGTCATGAATGAAAAAACATGTATGGTTAAAGCATTAAAACGCATTTCCAAATTTTATATGCATGAATCCTGCGGACAATGTACGCCGTGTCGTGAAGGTACTGGTTGGATTTATCGTTTGGTTGCCAAAATCGAAAATGGTGAAGGCACGATGAAAGATTTGGAAGAATTAAGACGGGTTGCAAAAAATATCGAAGGGCGTACGATTTGCGCATTCGGTGAAGCAGCGGCGTGGCCGGTAGGTGGATTTTTGAAGCATTTTTATGATGAGTTTGTGTATCACATCGAACATAAAAAATGTTTGGTGTTTTGAATGTAGTTTGTGAGGGGATTTACGCTGTACTAGTGATGTAGTTTAGAAGCGCTTGCGTGAGCAAGTGCGAAAGTTAGAGCGAACAGCAGCAATACTCTCATCGCGCTTGCTTACGCAAGTGCTTCTAAACTATATCACTAGCGAGTGCTTGCTGACAGTTTGCACCAATAAAAAAGCGTTTGGCGCAAAAAGTTGAGAGTGACGTGAACATATGAAAAAAAGAGCAAATACATGATCGACTTTGAACTCGACGGTAAACCATTATCCGTGCCCGAAGGCACCACCATTATCGAAGCCGCTGATGATGCCGGTGTTTATATCCCACGTTTTTGCTATCACAAAAAATTATCGATCGCCGCAAATTGTCGCATGTGTTTAATCGAAGTAGAAAAAATGGGTAAACCATTACCCGCGTGTGCAACGCCGATCACGCGCGACATGAAGGTCAAAACAAAATCCGACATGGCACTAAAAGCCCAGCGCGATGTCATGGAATTTTTATTGATTAATCACCCGCTCGATTGCCCGATCTGTGATCAAGGGGGCGAGTGTGAATTACAAGATTTATCGATGGGCTATGGACAATCCAAATCAGAATACAATCAACCCAAACGTGCGGTTTACAGCCAAGATATCGGACCGTTAATTGAAACGGAAATGACACGCTGCATTCAATGCACGCGTTGTGTGCGTTTTGGTGAAGAAGTCGCAGGCTTACGCGAATTAGGTGTTGTGAATCGCGGTGAAAAAGAAGAAATCGGCACTTACGTACAACATTTTGTAAAATCAGAAGTGTCCGGCAATATTATTGATATTTGCCCTGTGGGCGCATTAACGAATAAACCCGCGCGTTATGAAATGCGCGGCTGGGAAGTCAAAGAACACGCATCCATTTCTCCGCACGATTGTGTGGGCACCAATGTATTTTTACATTCTCGCGGGCATGAGTATTCTGCTGAGCGCACGATATTTCGTTCTGTACCCAAAGAAAATCAATCGATCAATGAAGTGTGGATGAGTGATCGTGATCGTTTTGCGGTAGAAGGTTTGTATCATCAAGATCGTATTTACAAACCACAAATGAAAAAAAATGGACAATGGGTTGAGGTTGAATGGCAATATGCACTCGATGCTATCGCACATTTAACAAAACATATTTTATCAGAAGCGCCAACACAAATTGCTGGTATCGCCGATTATTCTGCGACTGTTGAAGAATATTATTTATTTCAAAAATTAATTCGTGAGTTGGGTTCACCACACGTAGATCATCGTATTCGTGAATCTGATTTTCAAGATCAATCACGTCGCCCGTTATTTCCACAGTTAAATACATCCATTGCAGACATTGAAAATTGCGACACAATTTTATTAATCGGTTCCAATATTCGTTTTGAACAACCCATTATTGCAACGCGTCTTTTTAAAGCGACGCAAGAGGGTTTGCAAATAATGTCAGTGAGTCCTGAAGCATATCCTTTTGTATTTCCGCTATCCGAAAAAATGATTAATGAAGATGTTGTGAAATCATTGGCGGAAATTGCAAAGGCAATTGAATTGCACAAAAGCGCTGACAGTGCTGATGCAATAAAAATTAAAGGGTTGGAAAATGTGGTTCCATCAGAAAATGCCGTAAAAATAGCGAAAAAATTATGCGCTTCAAAAAAAGCGGCTATTTTCTTCGGTGCTTATGCATTACATCATCCAAACGAATCTGTGTTGCGTGATTTAGTGCATCATATTGGACATTTGTCTGGTGCAGTGCCAGGCTCATTAACCGATGGTGCCAATACCGCTGGCGCTTGGATTGCTGGTTGTATTCCGCATCGTGGCACTGCAGGCGCTGCTGTAAAAACGATCGGTAAAACTGCCAAAGAATTATTAACCACCGATCCTGTTTCTGCTTATTTTATTTTAAATACGGAATTGGAAAATGATTCTGCGTTTGCGCAACAAGCATTAGAAACATTATCAAATGCAAAATTGGTTGTGTGTTTTAATACGTTTGCCACAGAAAAAATGCGTGACTACGCTGATTTTATTTTACCGATCACACCATACTCTGAAAATGATGGCACATTTGTGAATGTGAATGGGCAATGGCAATCATTTAAATCTATAGGCCCTGCACATCAAGAATCTAAACCTGCATGGAAAGTGATTCGCGCATTAGCCAATACACTGCAATTACCGGGGTTTTCGTATACAAGCGCTTCTGCAATTCGCGATGAGGTGAAAGCGCAGTTAAATCAGGTGACCTGTTGCGATGCATGTAAAAAAACTGTCGATATTGTTTTGCCTGCATTTGAAAATTTAACGGTACCTGTATGGCACATGTATCGTGATAATGCGTTGGTGAGAAGAGCGAAGGCGTTGCAGGAAATTGTGTAGAGACGCGATTCATCGCGTCTCAGATATATGAATAACCGCGATGTGTGTCGTGGATTTGAGACGCGATGAATCGCGTCTCTACGAAAGAGAGCGAATATGTTAGATCAATTAGAAACATTAATTTGGATCCTCATCAAAATTGTCTGCATCGTTTTGCCGTTGATGATTGCCGTTGCGTACGTGACGATGGCGGAACGCAAAGTGATTAGTTACATGCAAGGACGAATTGGTCCTAATCGCGTAGGTCCGCTTGGATTACTGCAACCCATTGCCGATAGTTTGAAATTGTTATTTAAAGAAGTGATTATGCCGAGTCGCGCGAATAATTATTTATTTATTATCGCGCCCATGTTAGCGATCACACCTGCGTTGGCGGCATGGGCAGTCGTCCCATTTATGAAAGGATGGGTGCTCGCTAATATTAATGGCGGAATATTGTATTTATTTGCGATGACATCACTCGGTGTTTACGGAATTTTAGTAGCAGGTTGGGCGTCGAATTCAAAATACGCTTTATTTGGCGCATTACGATCAGCAGCGCAAGTGGTGTCCTATGAAATCGCTCTCGGTTTTTCATTGGTCGGTGTGATTTTAGCATCAGGCACGATGAATATTACTGATTTAGTATTAAAACAAAGCGGTGGTTTTTGGCATTGGTATTGGTTGCCATTATTGCCTTTGTTTGTGGTGTATTGGATTGCCAGTGTGGCAGAAACCAATCGTGCGCCATTTGACGTTGCCGAAGGTGAAGCAGAAATTGTCGCGGGATTTCATGTGGAATATTCTGGTATGGCATTTGCGATTTTCTTTTTGGCAGAATATGCCAACATGATTTTGGTTTCCACATTGGCGAGTATTATTTTCTTTGGTGGTTGGTTATCACCGTTTCAAGGCATTCCTGTGTTGGGTCATTTAACAGCATGGATACCGGGTATTTTTTGGTTATTGGCGAAAACAACCTTTTTTATATTTTTATATTTTTGGATGCGCGCGACTTTTCCGCGATATCGCTACGACCAAATTATGCATTTGGGTTGGAAAGTATTAATTCCAGTGACGTTGGTGTGGTTGATTGTGGTTGCAGCGTTTGTAGCGTAAGTGTCAGTGATAAAGTGTAGAAGCCCTCGCGTCAGCGAGTGCGAAAGTGCGAATGAGAACAGTGAATTCTCATCGCGCTTGCTAACGCAAGTGCTTCTAAACTATGTCACTAGCACGTGCCAGCGGTAGTTTGATTGATTTTAGCGGAGATATGTAATGAAAAAAATCATTGCAATCATTAAGAGCTTTACATTATGGGAATTGTTGAAAGGTTTGTATTTAACCTTGAAATATTTTTTCAAGAAAAAAACAACCATTCAATATCCTGAAGAAGAAACACCGATTTCCCCGCGATTTCGTGGCATGTTGGCACTACGTCGTTATCCCAACGGTGAAGAACGCTGTATCGGTTGCAAATTATGCGAAGCCGTTTGCCCCGCATTAGCCATTAAAATTGATGCAGGCCCCCGCGAAAAAGATGGTTCGCGTCGCACAACGCGTTATGACATTGATGCATTCAAATGCATTAATTGTGGGTTTTGCGAAGAAGCCTGTCCCGTCGACGCAATTGTCTTGACGCCAGAAATGCATTACTCCATTTCAGAGCGCGGACAAAATATTTTAACGAAAGAAAAATTGTTAGCAGTCGGTGATATTTACGAAAAACAAATTGCGCAGAATTTAGCGACAGATTCAAAATACAGGTGATTTTAATGTTTCCCATTCACGAAGTCATATTTTACATTTTCACCGTCATACTGATTGCTTCAGCGACCATGGTCATTACCGCAAAAAACCCGGTAAAAGCCGTGTTGTTTTTAGTCGTTGCTTTTTTTGCGAGTAGCGTTTTATGGATGCTCACGCAAGCAGAATTTTTAGCGCTTGTTTTAATTTTTGTGTATGTCGGTGCGGTGATGACATTATTTTTATTCGTAGTGATGATGTTACGCACGGATGTTGTGAAATCTATATCAGAGTCAATTTATTATTATTTACTGGGATTTGTTGCGTTGGTTGTTTTAGTGGGTACCGCGCTTTATGTATTTTCTGCGAAACATTGGTTGCTCGTGAATACAGTGCCAACGCCTCATGCAGCCAACTATAACAATATCACCGCGATGGGAAAATTATTATTTACCCATTTTATATATCCGTTTGAAATTGCCGCAGTATTGTTATTGGTTGGTATGATATGTGCGATTGCATTGGCATTTAATGGTAGAAAACCGGATACGAAGTCACAAATTATTTCTGAGCAATTGAAAGCGAATAAGAAAGATCGATTGCGGATAATTAATTTAAAGTAGGACAACTCTTCGAAGTATCTTGTTCTTTGAAGCTAGGTTTGAGGTAGTGAGCGTTTTGTTGGAGTTACAGGTAGCGCTCGAGGGGAATACGAGACATGGATGTATTCACGGCGTCCCCGAGAGTGCTACCTGTAACTCCAACAAAAAAGCGAACGGTTGAAAAACGAGATGAAAGTAGCGGAGTAATATGATTCCTCTTATAAATTATTTAATGATCGGCGCAATCCTTTTTGCTTTGGGCTTCGTCGGCATTATTATTAATCGTAGAAATATTATTATGTTGATGATGTGCATTGAATTAATGCTGCTCGCAGTAAACACGAATTTCATCGCCTTTGCACAATATTTTAATGATCCTTCTGGTGAAATATTTGTATTTTTTATTTTAACGGTTGCTGCGGTTGAAGCGGCGATTGGTTTGGCGATTTTGGTTTTATTGTATCGACGTAGCGGTTCGATTGATGTGAAGGATATTAGTGCGTTGAGGGGGTAAAATCCCCCCGGCTGCACCGACCCCCTTTGAAAAAAAGGGGGTGAAATTTAGATGGGTTATTTTATGATTAAAGAACTGTCTTTGTTGGTCGTACTTCTGCCGCTTGCAGGCAGTCTTATTGCTGGTTTATTCGGCAAAAAAATTGGTATTCGTGCAACGCAGGCGATTACTATTTTCATGATGATCGGATCTTTTATTTCTGCATTGTTTATCTTTAACGCTGTTATTTTTGGCGGCCAATCATTTGATGGTGCGCTTTATACATGGGTAGAAAGCGGTTCATTTCATTTTGATGTGGGTTTTTTAATTGATCAATTGACCGCAATCATGATGGTGGTCGTGACGTTTGTCGCAACGATTGTGCATATTTACAGTATTGGCTACATGAAAGGCGATTCTGGCAATCAACGCTTTTTTTGTTACATGTCTGGTTTTACGTTTGCGATGTTAATGCTCGTTACCGCGAATAATTTTATGCAATTATTTTTTGGATGGGAAGGCGTTGGCCTTGTTTCTTATTTATTAATTGGTTTTTGGTATGAAAAAGAATCAGCAGCAGTAGGCAGCTTAAAAGCATTTTTAGTGAATCGTGTGGGCGATTTTGGATTTTTATTGGGTATCGCTGCGATTTTAGATTATTGTGGCAGCTTAAATTATTCGACCGTCTTTGCAAAAATGTCGACATTATCGCTCACCACTATTTCTATTTTACCGCATCATCCCTGGTCAATTATCACCGTGATTTGTATTTTATTATTTATCGGTGCGATGGGAAAATCAGCGCAAATGCCGTTGCATGTGTGGTTGCCAGAATCAATGGAAGGTCCAACACCGATTTCTGCATTAATTCACGCGGCAACCATGGTGACTGCCGGTGTATTTATGGTGGCGCGCATGTCACCGATTTTTGAATTATCACCTGTTGCGTTAAGCGTTGTGATGATTGTGGGTGCAACCGGTGCGTTATTGTTGGGTTTATTGGCATTTGTTGAATTTGATATTAAACGGGTGATTGCGTATTCCACGATGTCGCAATTGGGTTATATGATGGCAGCAAACGGTGCCTCTGCATTTAATGCCGGTATTTTTCATTTGATGACGCACGCGTGTTTTAAAGCATTATTATTTTTGGCGGCAGGTTCAGTGATTATTGCGATGCATCACGAACAAGATTTGCGAAAAATGGGTAACCTAAAAAAATACTTACCGATCACTTATATTACATTTTTAATTGGTGCATTGGCATTAGCCGCAATTCCACCGACAGCGGGTTTTTTCTCAAAAGATGCGGTGATTGATGCGGTTCATGCGAGCACCATTGTTGGGGCGCACTACTGTTATATCGTTTTATTAATTGGCGCGTTCGTTACAGCGTATTATATTTTTCGCGCGTTTTTTATGGCATTTCATACTAAAGAAAAAATGGATGAGCATACACGTTCACATTTAAAAGAACATTGGGTGATGTTGTTTCCTTTAATTTTATTAGCGATTCCGTCGTTGTTGCTCGGTATTTTTATTGTAAAACCGATGTTATATGACACGCCTGGATTTTTAGGTAATAGTGTTACCGTGTTGCCACAATATAATGTGTTAGCACAAATGGGTACGCAATTTCATGGCGTATGGCATCAAATCAAAGACTGTATTTTTACATTACCATTTTGGTTTTCTGTGTCCGGTATTTTTTGTGCGTGGTTTATGGTGATCGTTGCGCCGCAATGCCAAACATTTTTCGCAAAACGCTTTTCGTGGATTCGACGATTATTTATCGCGCAATATGGATTTGATATTTTTAACAATTGGTTTTTTGTGCGTGGCGGTCGTGCCATGAGCGAATTCTTTTTTCATACAGGTGATTTAAAAATTATTGATGCGGGTATGGTCGATGGATCGGGTCGTAATGTATCGCGTGTTTCAAGCCTGTTACGTAAATTGCAATCAGGATATTTATATCAGTATGTGTTTGTGATGATTGTGGGATTGCTGGGTTTTTTAATATGGTTGGTGTGGTAGAGGTTAATCAATGTTTACAAATTTCCCCATTTTAAGCGTACTTATTTGGTTGCCGATTATCGGCGCATTGCCCGTTGTGATGCTTCGCGGTAAAACACACGAAAATAAAGCTCGCTGGCTATCATTGTTTATTTCACTTGTGTCATTGGCAATCTGCGCCCTCATGGTTTGGCAATTTAATGACAGCACACCCGGCATGCAATTTCGCGAACAAATCAGTTGGATCCCTGCCTTACATGTAAATTACGATATTGGTGTTGATGGCATTTCATTCCCATTAATTGTCTTAACCTGTTTCACGACGTTTATTGTCGTGCTCGCATCATGGACGATGGTGAGAAAAAATGTGGCGGAATATTTAGCGGCATTTTTAGTGATGCAAGGTACAGTGATTGGTGTGTTTGCATCGATCGATGCTATTTTATTTTATTTTTTTTGGGAAGCGATGTTAATTCCGATGTATTTAAGTATTGGGATTTGGGGTGGTAATAATCGTTCCTATGCCGCCATTAAGTTTTTCATTTATACATTTTTCGGTTCCGCATTATTGTTAGTCGCACTGTTATATTTAGGATTGCATGCAAAGAGTTTTGATATTTTGCATTTTTACAATATGCATTTATCACTCACCGTGCAAATTTTTATTTTCTTAGGCTTTTTACTGGCGTTTGCGATCAAAGTACCGATGTGGCCATTGCATACCTGGTTGCCCGATGCACATACAGAAGCGCCAACGGGTGGTTCTGTTGTATTGGCAGCGTTAATGTTAAAAATAGGTGCCTACGGATTTTTGCGATTCAGTTTACCTATCACGCCAGATGCGAGTCATACATTAGCGTGGTTGATGATTGTATTGTCATTAATTTCTATCGTTTATATTGGTTTTATCGCCATTGTGCAAACCGATATGAAAAAATTAATTGCGTATTCATCGATTTCACACATGGGATTTGTAACGCTGGGTTGTTACATGGCATTAATTATTGTGGAGCGCACCGGTAATTTAAAAGATGCCTATATGAGTTTAGAAGGTGCGATGACGCAAATGATTTCACATGCGTTTGGATCGGGCGCGATGTTCTTGGCGTTTGGTGTGATATACGAACAATTACACTCGCGTAATATTGTTGATTTTGGGGGTATCGCAAAAACAATGCCGGTTTTCGCCGCATTTTTTATGCTTTTTGCAATGTCCAATGTCGGTTTGCCGGGAACCTCGGGTTTTGTCGGTGAATTTATGATTTTGTTATCCACATTTAAAGCAAGTTTTTGGGTTACTTTTAGTGCGGCATCGATTTTGGTGATTGGTGCTGCCTATACTTTATGGATGTATAAACGCGTTTTCTTCGGAAAAATAACACACACTACAGTTTCCGTATTAAAAGATATTTCCGGTATTAATTTTTTGGTGTTCGCATTATTGGGAATTCCCATTTTGTGGATTGGATTAGATCCGAATCCGATGTTGAATATGTTTCATGCGTCGATTGGGAATTTGTTGCAGTTGGCGAATAAGTGATCGTAGAGACGTCGATTTATCGCGTCTCAAATATACGAGCAAGCATGATGTGTGTTAAGAATATCAATCTCTTGTGCGATTGATTTTAGCATTGAGGATTTTTATGTATTTGAGACGCGATAAATCGGCGTCTCTACGCCAAGTGCGTGCAATTTCAAAAACCACGAATATTGTTTGAGATAACGAAACGCAATAGTTGAAATAATCAAAGGGTTTTTCACATGTTTATATACACTGGCTTAATTTTATCATCCCCCGAAATATTTCTATTATTAATGTCCTGTTTAATTTTATTAAATGGCGTATTTACAAAAGGTGGCGCGCCTCGCGCTTCATTTTATTTATCGCAGCTCACATTAATTGGCGCAGCGATTTTATCGTGGAGAGTGTTTGCATTAACAGGTGATGTCACTAATTATGCATTTTCTGGTATGTTTGTGCTTGATAAGTTGGGCGTCACATTAAATATTTTTATTTTAATTGCGATGTCTTTCACGTTTTGGTATTCGGATTTATACAATAAAAATAACGGTATTCCTGCGAACGAATTTTATGTATTGGGGTTGCTTGCCACATTGGGCATGATGGTAATGGTGCAATCTGCGAATTTTGTGCCGTTATTTTTAGGGTTAGAATTAATGTCATTGCCGGTCTATGCCATGGTTGCACTGATGCGGGGCACGCAGCGTTGCATTGAAGCCGCGATGAAATATTTTATTATTGGCTCGGTAGCGTCCGCCATGTTGTTGTATGGTATTTCGCTATTTTTTGGCGCGACGCATAGTCTACATTTTTTAAATGTTGCGAAAGCCATAACAACCACCTCTGTTCATCAATCACTTATTTTATACATGGGTTTGGTATTTGTGATCGCGGGTATTGCTTTTAAATTGGGTGCTGCGCCGTTCCATTTATGGGTGCCGGATGTGTATGACGGTGCGCCGAATTCAGTGACGTTATTTATTTCCGCAGCGCCAAAAATTGCTGCATTGGGATTAGCGATTCGATTTTTGGTATTTGCTGCACCTGGATTACATATGCAATGGGATCATGTGCTGATTGTGATTGCCATATTATCCATCGCGCTCGGAAATTTGGTAGCGATTGTGCAAAGTAATATTAAGCGATTGCTGGCGTATTCTTCGATTGCACAAATGGGTTATATGTTATTAGCGTTAGCGTGCGGCACAAAACGCGGTGATGCCGCTGCCTTTTTTTACATGATTACATATGCGTTAACCAGTTTAGGCGCATTCGGCATGATCGCACTTTTATCAAAATCAGGTTTTGAAGCGAATGAAATCAGTGATTTTGCAGGATTAAATCAACGTCAACCCTGGCTTGCTTTTATGATGTTGCTCATCATGTTTTCATTGGCAGGCATTCCGCCACTGGTTGGATTTGTTGCGAAAGTCGGTATTTTAGAAGCATTAATTGAACATCATTCGATATGGCTTGCTGTCGTCGCCATTATTTTTTCAATCATTGGCGCGTATTATTATATTCGTGTCGTAAAAGTAATGTATTTTGAAGATGCAAAAGTGGATGCACAGTCCACGTATTGTTCAGGAAATTTAATTTTTGCTATAACAATCAATGGGATAGCTGTTTTGTTATTGGGTATTTTCCCAAGTCAATTGTTCCTTTTGAGTCATTCTTTGTTTTAATAATTTCTTAATATGCACACCGTACACTCGTTCACATATTGAACGGTAAACGAGTGTATCTGTATGCGATCGATTAACTTCCCACCATGGTTATATTTACCACCCAGAGTCCGTGCGGTAGGTGTTTCGTCCACAGCGATATTTGATCCTGCGCGTGCCATTGACGGTGAAGCATGGTCGAGCAGCATCTCACCCGGTAGCGCTAACACACAGAAAAAAACGATTTTAATCACGCGTGAAACGCTCGCGGCTATACCTTCTGATTTTGCTATATTTTGTTTGAGACGTTTACTGGTCGACAATGGATTTCGCGTGGAACTGTATGGTGTTAAGGGGTATCCCGTTTGTATTGATGATGTTAGTGACCTGATGTCATTTGATTCACGCACTGATTATGTTGAATTAATGGACTATAAAATTCCGCGTGATCATTGGGTGGTGCTCGATGAGGCGCTGACAAAGGAGTTGAACATGCATTTGTGTGCCCAATCTGATGGCATATTTCAGCCGCAGATTTCGGAACTTAAACAAACTCATTACCGAGCGTTTGCTGCGATGTGCTTGTATTTTCCCAACATACTGGTCGTTCATTTTTCCAATTTAACGCCCAATGTGAATCTAAGAGGATCATATAATAATGCTAATAATATGATTGCGATCATATTTGCTATTGATGAATCTATAAACGATGAGCAATCTATGGAGATATTGGAAGAATTGGTTAATATTTTTTTTGAAAACGATGCCCCAATAATTGATTTGCATCAAAATCTTGAGCTCATCGGTGTTCCTGCAGAATGGAAAATGAGATTTAAGGATGAAATTCGTGCTGTCAATGCGAATCGTGCACATCGAACTGCGTATCAAGATATTGAAATCATTTGTGATGATGATCCGTATTGTTGTGATTCGTATGAGTCGGCAGTATCAAGAAGAAAACCTGCATCGCGATCACTTTATATCGCACCTCAACCGAGCAATATCCTTGATAGTCAATCAGGCGCCACGCATCAAACGTTTCATATGACAGAGGCTGGCGTTGTTTTGAGTGGTAATCCTGACAAATTGAGCATTCGGATGCGGGCAGAAAACTATGGGATACAAACCAATGCGGCAGGGAAACGAGAGATTATTCGCAATCAATCGCCTTTTACGCACCTTGAATGTTTATTGCATGCAAAATTATTATCGCGTAATGCTTTGGATACTTTTATTCAAGACCAAGACTTTTCGATTGTACAATTTTCCCAAACATTAACGGTTGAATGTACGCGCATGCAGTCAATTCATCCGCAAGAAGCGATCTTTTTTATTGAAAATAGTCCCGATGATTCAACAGAGATTATTTTGGGACGTGATAACAATGGATTTATGCACGCGCGATTACCAGATGGCATGGCACCTGTCGTTTTTTCCTATGTTGCTTGCATTCGCAATACATTATTGACCACGGCAGCCTATGATGCCATTCCTGTTGATTATCCTCCGAAAAAGTGGGTTGAATTATATAAAAATGATCCGAGGTATCGTGAAATTGCAGATCCCGATCAATCCATACCCGATTTAAATCATGAAGATTATAACGAAGATGATACCAAATGGTTTTTTGATGTCTTTGTTCAGCGCGCGGGTGTGTGTTGGCATCGCGCCTGCGCGGCTGCCGCAACGATTAATAAATTCACTCCTGGTTTCGCACGCAATATTAACATCAACAATAACCACGTAGTTATTGAAATTTTTTATAATGGTCAGTGGATTCCAGTGGACTTGGGCGGTGGTGCGAATTATACGGAGGAATATGCGCCTGCAGCGACCCCAGCGCCATCCGAAGAATCTCGTTCAATCTCAATCACAAATTTTCAAGATTTTTTAACCCGTACTGGTCATACAAAAATCGTTGTCTGTCATCCCAGCGTAGACTTGTGGGTGAATGCATTTTTTCGTGATCAAAATGGCGGTGTTTTTTACGCGGATGCACTGCATCAACTCACCGATAAAAAATCACGCGTGGTCATTGATTCACAAGGTCGTCCTGTGATGACAGATATCAGCGCATTTGCACTGTTTGTGCAATCGCCCGATGCTCGCGTGCTTGTCATTGATATTCAACAATTCACAGCAGCGCAACACATTGCGTTAGGCAGTATTTCAATACCTGATCACATCAGCGTGATCTATATCCATCATAAAATGTTAGATGATTATCCATTCCCCGTGCAAGCATCTGTTGATATGTCATCAGTAATATTCGACAGTGATAAACGAGAAGAAGAGCCACAGATAATCTCCATAGATTTAAACGGTTTTTCAGATTGGAAAAAAGCGTTATTGGGTAGCATTATTTTAAATAATAATACGATGCATTGGGATAATCACACCGCGTTTTTGCACGCATTACAATCATCGCAAAATAGTAGCGCATATACAATGATAGAGATTGGTCACTTCCCAGAATGCGATCGCGTGAAGATGCAACAATTTTTAAATCACGCGAAAGCCAAAGGATATTTTGATTATTACGACCATCGTATTTTAATTCCAGACAATCTATTTTTTAGTTGTAGTGAAAATCAATATGATTTTAGAGCATGTATAGTTGATAGCGTAACTCACAATGCAACTGCTTCTGCATTGTCAAACAACGTATATTTAATCAATAAACATACCTTCGATATTTTATTGATAGATAAGCAGATCGATCACACTGTTTATTATAATGAAGCGGGTATTTTGGAAAAATCACAAGGCGCGCCCATTCAATTATTTATCACAACCGCGTTATCGGACGCGCAGTGGTGGTGTTTGTGTAAAACAGCAGAAAAATACCATGTCAGATTGCAATTATTATTAGCACCGGGTGTTTTGATACCAGATGATGTTCAAAAAAATCATGATGCCACACTACCAGAAATAGAACTGTGTGAAACATTACACCGTATCACCAATAATGCAGATGTCATATCTCCAGATGATAACGGCACTCTTGCGATCAATAGTGAAGATTATTCTTACCAAGATCTAATCTACGGTATTCACTATGAAAGAAAAGATAACGGATTTCATAATTTTGAGATTCAGATCAGCGATTTTTTTCTACAGTTATTACAGGGAAAAACAGTTATTTTGAAAGGGCAGTTTAGCGATGAATTGTTGGCAAGCTTACATACATTGCTATTACCTGAAAACTCATATGTATTGATCAATGGCAGAAAACAGTTTTTTTCAGGGAAATTATTGTTGCGGATTGAAGATAAATCGTTAACAACAACCGATGTTTCTGAGTATCAATCCACATTACGTTGGTTGGGAAATCTTGAGGCAGATATTGTTCCGTCAGCAGATCCAAACACGTCTGTTTTTAAGACGGAATTACCTGCCACTGATTTTTCGTTAGAGCTCGAAGATGCCACTGCGTTTATCGAACAGAGAAAAGATGATTTATTTGACGCGTTTGAGTTTAACAGCCCTAATAACAGCGCCATGGTACAACTCACTGGAAAAAGTGGTGTCGGTAAAAGCCGTTTAATGTTGGCATTACACAATGATCCTGCAAGACATTGCACCGTGCATCGAGAAATGGATCAGTTTGAGGCATGGGCATCTGATCGATCTGATAAAATAAAAATATTATTTATCGATGAATCTAATATTGACGATATGCATTACACGATGTTTTCGCCTTTAAAACCCGGTGGATCGAAACAGGTATTATATAAAGGCAAACTGTATCAGTTGGATGATACGCATAAAGTGGTATTTGCTTGTAATGCGCTGAATTATGGGGGCGGTCGCGTTGCTCAGAAATTATTTGAAGATCGCACTATTCCTGAAATTCAATATGCCGATTTTCCGCCGTGTTACATTTATCATGAAATTTTAAAACCGATTTTTGATGCAGCTGAATTAAATGTCTCAGAAGCAAATTTTAAAATCGATGCGCAACGATATATTGAAATGTATTTGTCGAAACAAAATATGACAGTGAGAGAATTGCAACAACTCGTATTGTCGTATTGTTTACGACAAAAAAACAAACAATATAGACGGTCAAATTTTAGTGGTATGAGATTGTTTCAAGTTGCCCCTGAATCTGATTTTGCGAAAGTGACTCGATCGCAGGTAAACGCTTTTATACACATTAAAAAATTGCAACAGTGCGAAAAATTACCGGCCGGTATTGGTTTAAATGGGATTTTGATTGAGGGTGATGTAGATGATGCGGGTAAACGTTCTTTAGCTGAAACCGCATTACAACAAAACCGATGTGATTATATAACATTGTTGCCAACGTTATCACTTGCAGAAAAAAAAGCAGTGTTAATCGATGCCTGGGAAAAAGGATGTGCCGTCTTGATTATGGATATTAATTGTTATTGTGATGATGGATTGGAAAAAATTCTCAATAAATTGTTAACAGGTGAGCATCCTGATACTGGAAAATCACCTGCAAATCCTGGATTTTTCTTAGTGGGAACTGTGAAAGGACTGGATAAAGCAGGCGCGCGTTCATTGAGTCCTGCCGTGCAACATCGGTGTGTGAATGTTCGGTTGAATAAACTCACACTCGATGTGCTCGATATTCATCAACCTCGCAATTCTTTCAGCGTCGCTGGATCATGACCTTCAATACCCAACATATCACGATACAAAATGGCGATTGCATTTTGGACGAATGGCGCTGCCCATATCAATCCCACCAGTAGCAATGCTGCACCAACGAACAACGCAAGTCCTAACACAATCAATATGCCAAAGACACAAAACCATCTTTTATTGATTGCAGTCAAAGACAGTTTCATCGCTGCCAAAGGTTGTACTTTGCGATCGATAATTAATAGGTTCACAAAGGCATACCCAACAAGCTGATACAACACAAGTAAATATAATAAAACCCCAACAGCATAGGAAACAACTTTTAAGGCGAGTGAGAAGTGATACGTATGAGGCGCGCAAAATGCTAAAATACCCAACGCCCCAGGAATACCTATTGCGATTAGTAAGAGCACTTCAAGCAAAATAAACCGCCAGATGTAATCCCATTTGAAAAATTTAAAAACATACAATGCATGAACAGGTTTTTCCGCCACTTGGCGTAATGGAATTAAACGCATACCCATACGCATTGGCAATAATACAAACATCTCAAACAAACTTTGTCCTATGTGGTATACCAACATAGTTCCCAGAAATCCCACTGAAAGCGTAATTGATGTGTTAAGAATCATCAATGGATTTTTTATGAGAAGCGGTATGAAATGCGGTGAAAAAACAGCTTGTCCGAAGAGGATAATCAAACCTAGAATTGAAAACCCCCCAAGACTTATTAAAGTCAGCAAAACAGCCGCACCCCAAAAGGAGCATTTTTCCCCTTTTACCTTACGCCACGCTTCTTTAAAAACGTCGCAATTGTGTTGTTTAATGTCACGCATAACCCCTCCTTATAACATCGACCAGAAAGAGACAATGTACATTATAGACTATTATTGAAAATATGGCATTGTTTGTCATTTCAGGGGGTTATACAACCCTCTGAAATGATTATAAAATATGTAAATAACACTTGTATTTATCGTTTTTTCACTTTAACATGTCGACTTGTTTATTGCGGGGTGGAGCAGTCTGGCAGCTCGTCGGGCTCATAACCCGAAGGTCGTAGGTTCAAATCCTACCCCCGCTACCAATGTAGAGACGTCGATTCATCGCGTCTCATTGCGAAGGGGCCTTGTGCCCCTTTTTTACGGGTTAAGGTAAGCGGATGCGACGCATTCACGATTTAATTGAGCCAACGCTCCAGACGATGGGTTTGGCACTGTGGGCATGTGACCTACATCAACATAACAACCAGGCGTTGTTGCGTATTTATATTGATCGTGAAAATGGTGAAGGCGTCACAATAGAAGATTGTTCGCGGGCAAGCAGAGAAATTGGTGCGATTTTAAATGTGGAAGATCCTATTAAAAGTCGGTATCAGCTTGAAGTTTCTTCGCCGGGTTTGGATCGAGTGTTATCGACGTTACCACATTTTGAAAAATATGTTGGTCGTAATGTAAAAATAAAATTGCGTGTCGCGATTTCTCGTAGAGACGCGATTTATCGCGTCTTTGTAGCACGTATTGAAAAAGTGGTTGGCGATAAGATTTTTTTAATGGTTGAAAATGAAATAATGAGTTTAACGTTGGGCGAGATTCAAAAAGCAAATTTAAAACAGTAAGCCGTTATAATTAAGGTGATCATCATGAATAAAGAAATGTTGTTGTTTATCCAATCCATTGCAGATGAGCGCGGCGTTGAGAGCGACGTTATTTTCGAGGCAATTGAAGCTGCATTAGCGGCAACTGCTGCAAGACGATACAAAGACAGCGCATTGATTCGCGTTGCGATTGACCGTAAAACAGGTGATTACGATACCTTTCGTCGCTGGGAAGTGATTGCGGATGATGAAATGCCATTACGCGAATTTCCAGAGCAAGCGATCGCTTTATCGCAAGCACAAGCCATTGATCCTGATTTATCCATCGGTGATTTTATTGAAGAGCCTATCGAAAATCCAGAATTCGGCCGTATCGATTCGCAGCAAGCCAAACAAGTATTGGTGCAAAAAGTGCGTGAAGCGGAGCGTGATAAAATTATTTCGCAATATCAATCAAAAGTCGGCACATTGATGATTGCTACCGTTAAACGTGTAACGCGAGATCATCTTATTTTAGATATGGGTGATAACGCAGAAGGTTTATTGTTACGCGAAGATATGATTCCCAGAGAAGCGTTTCGCGTGAGTGATCGCATTCGTGTATTTTTAAAAGAAGTGCGCAAAGAAAAACGCGGGCCGCAATTATCGTTAAGTCGAATCACGCCTGAGTTTTTAATTGAATTATTTAAAATTGAAGTGCCTGAAATTGGTGAAGAAGTGATTACCATTATGGGTGCGGCACGTGATCCGGGTTCACGTTCAAAAATTGCGGTGAAAACAAACGATGGTCGTATTGATCCCATCGGTGCTTGCGTCGGTATGCGTGGCGCGCGCGTACAAGCGGTTTCGAATGAATTAAATGGTGAACGTATTGATATTATTTTATGGGATGACAATGCAGCGCAACTCGTGATTAATGCCATGGCGCCTGCGGAAGTGTCCTCGATTGTGGTGGATGAAGATTCACATTCAATGGATATTGTCGTGTTAGAAGAGCAATTATCACAAGCGATTGGTCGCGGCGGTCAAAATGTGCGTTTGGCCAGTGAATTAACCGGTTGGACATTGAATATCATGACCGAACAAGATGCGAGTGCAAAATTCGCTACAGAATCCGGTAAATTAAAAGAATTGTTTGTGTCTAAATTAGAAATTGATGAAACCGTCGCAGACGTATTAGTCGCAGAAGGTTTTACCTCTGTTGAAGAAATCGCTTATGTTCCCATTGATGAATTAAAATCGATTAAAGGTTTTGATGATGCGATCGCAGAAGAATTGCAACATCGTGCCAGCGACATGTTATTGACACAAGAATTGTTGGGTGGTTCTGGTTCAGCGTCACCTGCTGATGATTTAATAGCAGTTGAAGGTGTGACAAAAGAAATGGCAATGCAATTAGCAAGTCATGGTGTTGTTACGCGCGATGATTTAGCAGAATTATCCGTCGATGAGCTGCATGATTTATTGCACCTCGATGAAGCGCTTGCAGGTAAATTAATTATGAATGCGAGAGCGCATTGGTTTGAGTGATGATTAAATCTCGCGCTATTCGTAGAGACGCCGATTCATCGCGTCTCATCTGCGCGAAGATTTTGCAGAGACGTCGATTCACCGTCTTCATGCGAAGATTTACAGAAGCGCGTCCCGGTAGGGCGCGCGTCTTGCAAAGAACAATATTGAATTTAAGTAAAAGCTATTTAAAAATTACAATCTATTAAAGGTTCAACATGGCAAACGTCACAATCAAACAATTAGCGCAGTTGGTACGCGCAACTCCCGAACATCTAAAAGAGCAACTTAGAGATGCGGGTGTTGTCGTGACGAGCGATGACCAAACGATTTCTGATGACGAAAAAAGAAAATTGTTACTCTATTTAAAAAATCGTCGTACCACTGAAACACAACAACCTGTAGCAACAACTACAGCATCGCGTCCAAAAATGACATTACAACCGCGCGGCAGTCGTCAAAATAGCGTCGTGATGCAAGGTAAAAAAAGCGTAAACGTTGAAGTACGCACAAAACGCACGGTGAAAATTCCTGCTGCTGTTTCACAAACGCCAGCGCCAGTGGCAGCTAGCGCGCAACAAAAAACGTCTGCAGTCACGCCTGAAAAAACAGCGGATGTTGTAGCAGTAGTCGCGACAAAGCCTGCACCAAAATTACCTGAAAAAAAATCTACGCAACCACCCGTGAAAGAAAAAGAAGTGGTGGGCGCCAAAAAATCTAAAAAAACAAAATCATTTTCAGAAGATGATGATGAAAAAGAAATTGCACGTAAAAAAGCCATAAAGCAGCGTGCAGGTGAGGTGCGTTCACGTCGTTTTGATCCGCTGATTGTCACAACCAGTGATGATGAAGAAGATGATTTTAGTTACGGTCATCGACGTCGTAAAAAATTTAGAGCGAAAGAAGTGGTAAAACCCACTATTGAACATGGTTTTGAAAAACCCGTTGAGAAAGAAATACATGACGTGACCATTCCTGAATCGATTACGGTCGCTGAATTGGCGCAAAAAATAAAAGTAAAAGCCGCTGAAGTCATTAAAGCCATGATGAAAATGGGCGCACTGGTTACGATTAATCAAGTGATTGATCAAGACACCGCTATTTTAGTGGTTGAAGAAATGGGTCACCATGCTGTGCCTGTGATGGATAATGCGATCGAAGAAGGATTGCTAGATTATAAAGTCACTTCTGATCGCGAATCGGTGTCACGTCCCCCTGTGGTCACCATCATGGGTCACGTCGATCATGGTAAAACATCACTTTTAGACTATATTCGCCGCACGAAAGTCACTGCGGGTGAAGCGGGTGGTATTACACAACACATCGGTGCTTATCACGTTGACACTGCGCGTGGCACGATTACTTTTTTAGATACACCGGGTCACGAAGCATTTACCGCGATGCGTGCACGTGGCGCACAATGCACTGACATTGTTGTGTTGGTTGTTGCTGCCGATGATGGCGTGAAACCGCAAACGGTTGAAGCCATTTTACATGCGCGTGCTGCGAAAGTGCCGGTGGTGGTTGCGATTAATAAAATGGATAAACATGACATCGATTTAGATCGCATCAAAACAGAATTATCTCGTCACGAAATTATTTCAGAAGAGTGGGGCGGTAACGTGATGTTCCATTACATCTCTGCAAAAACAGGTGATGGCGTTGATGCATTGCTCGAAGGTATTTTATTGCAAGCAGAAGTATTGGATTTAAAAGCACCGAATACCGGTATGGCACATGGTGTTGTATTAGAATCCCGTTTAGATAAAGGTCGTGGTCCCGTTGCTACTATTCTAGTAACGAGCGGTCAATTGAAGAAAGGCGATGTTTTATTGGCGGGCCGTGAATTTGGTCGCATACGTGCCATGATTGGTGATAATGGATTGCAAACAGAAAGCGCAGGTCCTTCTATTCCCGTTGAAGTACTGGGATTATCTGCAACACCTGCAGCAGGTGATGAAGCCATTGTTGTGCCTGATGAACGAAAAGCCCGTGAAATTGCGAATTTCCGTCATGGTAAATATCGTGATGTGCGATTGGCAAAACAACATGCGATGCGTTTAGAAAATTTATTTACGAACGTTGGCGAAGACAAACAATCTATTTTAAATGTCGTATTAAAAGCAGACGTGCAAGGATCACTCGAAGCCATTATGGATTCGTTACATAAATTATCGACAGCAGAAGTAAAAGTGAATGTGATTGCTGGTGCAGTCGGTGGTATCACAGAATCCGATATTAATTTGGCGATGGCATCTAATGCAGTCGTACTTGGATTTAATGTGCGTGCCGATGCCGGTGCGCGTGCACTCGTTGAAAAAGAATCAGTTGATTTACGTTATTACAGCATTATTTACGACTTAATGGATGAAATTAAATCGGCGATGACTGGTTTATTGAAACCCAAATTCGAAGAAAAAATTATGGGTCTTGCGGTTGTTCGCGAAGTATTCCGCTCATCGAAATTTGGATCGATTGCAGGATGTATGGTGACTGAAGGTATTGTAAAACGTAATCTCCCTGTGCGTGTCTTGCGTAATCATGTGGTGATTTTTGAAGGCGCATTAGAATCACTGCGTCGCTTTAAAGACGATGCAGGTGAAGTGCGCAATGGCATGGAATGTGGTATCGGCGTAAAAAATTACAATGATATTAAAAATGGCGATCAGATTGAGTGTTACGAACGTATCCAGGTTGAACGGACGTTGTAGAGACGTCGATTCATCGCGTCTCAGTAGAGACGCCGATTCATCGTGTCTCGGTAGAGACGCCGATTTATCGCGTCTCATTTGAAGTGCGTTTGATTTTAACATTGAAAATTTTTATAGATTTGAGACGCGATAAATCGGCGTCTCTACGAAGAGGTGTAAACATTGTCCGAAAAATCTAAGCGAATCCACCGCATGGAAGAACTCATTCAATCCATCATCGCGCAATTATTGCAACGTGAAGTCAATGATCCGCGTTTACAATCCGCTACCATTACTGGGGTTGATCTATCACCTGATGGAAAACGCGCCACCGTGTTTTTTTCGTTGCTCGACACAGGCAATGACAATGTGAAATCTGCGCAACAAGCCTTCCAAAAAGCATCCGGTTTCTTCCGATTAAATTTATCGCGCATGACAGAATTACGTCACACGCCACAACTGCATTTTTTGTATGACGCATCACTGATAAATGCGGAAAACGTAACGCGATTGATTAACGAAGTTTCTCCATGAACGGCATTTTTCTCTTAGATAAACCCATCGGAATTTCTTCCAATGCTGCTTTGCAAAAAGTAAAACGTCTTTTTCGTGCCAAAAAAGCAGGTCACACCGGCAGTCTCGATCCACTCGCCACCGGCATGCTCCCCATTTGTTTTGGTGACGCCACTAAATTTTGTCAGTATTTATTGGATTCAGATAAAACGTATTTGGTGACAATGCAATTGGGTGTACGCACTGCAACATCGGATGCCGAAGGCGCTATTATTTCAACACGCTTTGTGCCGAATTTTTCCTTCGAAGATATCGATACCGCATTTCATCATTTCCGCGGCAACATCCAACAAATTCCCTCAATGTTTTCCGCGTTAAAACACAACGGAAAACCATTATACGAATATGCACGCGCAGGAATTACAATTGAACGACCGAGTCGCGCAATCACCATTTATGATTTAACCGTCATATCACTCGATAATAATCACGTGACATTTTCAGTACATTGCAGCAAAGGCACCTATGTGCGCACGATTGTGGATGATGTTGGCGAACACTTGCAATGTGGCGCACATGTCACCGCACTGCGCCGATTATCTGTCGGTCCTTATCAAGAAAAACAAATGATGACGATTGAAAAACTCGAATCATTGATGAGCGACAATACTTTTTCTGTTAATCATATTTTATTACCCATGGATTCTGCTGTAACACATTGGCCTGCAGTTACTGTTTCACTACCACACACAAATGCCTTAAAAAAAGGGCAATCTGTGTTATTACCCGATGCACCCAGCGAAGGTTGGATGCGTTTCGTAGATCCCACCGGCGAATTTTTCGGTGTCGGCATCGTGGCTGAAAACGGAAGAATCGTGCCCAAACGATTGGTTGCACTGTAAAAATATCTGAAAAACCCGAGTATAAAATCCTTTGCTTCCTTGATAAAAATTAAGTCACAACACCAAAAATTATGCGGAAAACCGTGTCAGGCGCGCCTCATTTCAGTATCGTGCTTTGTTTTAATTAAATTTTTTATATGTACTATAGTTGCATTGGTAAGCCAAATAAATATGGGGCGTGGGTGGACACCCGCGCTCTTTAAGCCACTCGCGTTAACCATGCTTCCGCATCAAAACAACCCCCGGCAAACACAACACAATTAATCCAGCCGCAAATACCAGCGCGTAATGCAAATGACTACCAAAGTTAAGTTCAGGCGGCGGAATAAAATCAACAACAAGCGTGACACCAGAGCTTAATAATCCCAGTAAACATAAAATCCATTTGGAAAACGCACCACCTGGAATTGTAAAAGGCTTATGAATATGCTTGTGTTTGTAGTGTAAACGCAATGCCGCCAAAAACATTAATACATACATCATCACATACATTTCAGTCGACAAATCAGTTAATAACCAATAAATATCGTTCTCAGTGGGAAATAACATAAACGCTAAACAAACCAGCGAAACTAAAATCGCTTGCAGTAATAAAATATTGCCCGGCATCTCATGCTTATTATTTTTGCCTAAAATTGCAGGTAAATTGCCGCTTTGTGCCGCTTGTTGTAAACCTCTGGCAGGTGAAATAATCCAATTAATCATCTCACCGATACTGGCAAAAATAACCAATGTGCACATAATAATCACGAGCCAGTTCAGATGAAATGCATCGAGATAATAGACAAACGTTTGAAAAATACCTGTTGTAAGGCCAATATCTTTTTGAGGTGTTACAAATGCAATAGCGAGCGACCCTGCAATCATCGTGAATAAAATAATCGTCGATGCCAGCATCACACCAATCGGATAATTCCTTTGCGGATTTTTCATGTTTTGTACATTAACAGTGGCCAATTCCATACCTAAAAATGCAGTAATAATCGTGGTGAGTGATATCCAATCATCAATATTTGAAAATTTTGGAATAATGTTGTGTAGATTAATATGAATAAGAATAGGATTTCCCTTATATATCCATGCAAATGCAAAACCACTCATGACGCAAAAAGGGAGTACAAATCCCATTACAGTGCAGCACGTCGCAAATTTTGCAGATAAAGAAAATTTTCTTAATGACAGTAAAGTTAAACTCCAAAACACCGTAAGAATAACAATCACCGCAAATATTTTATTGGTTGCTAAAGCGGGATCCACAACGTAAGCAATACCCCCTGCAATAAACGACAAAATGCTGGGGTACCACGTTGCTGTATTAATCCACTGCAACCAAATGCCCATAAAAGCAACGCGATCACCAAACGCCTCTTTGATCCACAAATAAATACCATTTTTTTCGGGATGATATGAGGTTAATTCTGCAGAAAGCAAAGCGATCGGAAATAAAAATGAAATGGCGGCGGCGATAAAAAAGAAAATCAGTGGGGCGCCGAACATTGCGTTTGAGGGCATGTTACGTAAGCTATCGATCGAGCCGACGATAAACATAACTAATACGAATAAACCGATTTTTTTATTGCCAATCATTAGGGTCGCCTCACATCACTGAAATAATTTGGCACTATAACAAAAAATAGATGATTTCTATAATGAATTATTTGCGAAACACGGTATTGCTGCACTTCAAATTTCTTTATAGACTCCATCCAATGAATTTGTTTATACACAAAAATTTGTGTATAATTATTGGAATGAGTTGAATGAAAATGTATCGCAGTAAACAATTGATTAAAATGCTTAAAAAGGACGGATGGGAATTGTGCCGAGTGCGAGGCAGTCATCATCAATTCAAACATCCCAATAAAAAAGGCTTAGTAACGATTCAACATCCCACAAAAGATTTATCCGGATTTATTGTGAACAGTATTTTCAAACAAGCGGGATGGAAAAAATGAGAAGCGGAGAAATAATAATGCTTCAAACTTATGTGGCATTGGTGCATCGTGCCAACAAAAAAAAAGCAAATTATGGCGTGATTTTCCATGATTTTCCTGGCTGTATTTTTGGCGGAAAAACAATTGATGAAGCGCTTGAACATGCGCGTGAGGGTATTATTTTTCATATCGAAGGATTATTAGATGCGGGCGAAATATTGCCTGAGCCTACGACGTTAGAGTCTATTGAAAAAATGCCTGACTATAAAACCGCGATTCCTGCGCTTGTGCGAATTGTTGTGCCGATGGGTCATCAAAAACGGGTCAATATCTCAATGGATGCGGGATTAATTATAGAAATTGATCGCGCAGCAAAAGCCAGCGGAAAAAATCGATCGGAATTTTTAGCAGATGCGGCGAGACAAATGATTGGTTGAGTTTTTATCGTCTCGGACTGATTGCGAGCACAGTGGCGCTGGCGCTGGCGCTGTTGCTGTTGGTTGTTCCGGATTGGCAGGCATTACGCCGTCACCTTCGCCTCACAACAAATCGTCTCAACGATCATCGCTGCCACTTCATACGGATTCGCATTCGCACAAGGACGACGATCCTCTAAATAACCACAGCCATGTTGCGCAACGCTCAGCGGAATGCGTATCGATGCGCCACGATTACCCACGCCCGAAATAAATTCTTTATACGATGCCGTTTCATGGCGACCTGTTAAGCGTTCTTCGATGCCATGACCATAGGCTTTAATGTGCGCTTCGTGATTGGCTTTTAACGCAGCGATCGCATCGTTAATGGCACTCATGCCTGTTTTTGGATCACGTGTTGCTTTGGTGGAGAAGTTGGTATGTTTTCCAGCGCCATTCCAATCGCCTTTGACAGGCTTTGGATGTAATTTTGCAGAAATATCGAATTCCTCGCCAATGCGATAAAGCAACCAACGTGCAACCCACAAGTGATCGCAGACAGTTAAGGGATCCGCTGATTCAATATGTAATCCACGATAACCAATTTGAAATTCCCATTGTCCTGGCATCACTTCTGCGTTGGTGCCATAAATCATGAGGTTTGCATTGATGCAGGCTTTCGCGTGTTCTTCTACCATCTCACGACCAAACGCTTCG
>JABDDR010000002.1:43246-98051 GCA_013287505.1 Gammaproteobacteria bacterium | reverse complement strand
TATGGGTTTCAAATGCGGCATTGTCGGCTTACCGAATGTAGGCAAATCAACGTTATTTAATGCGTTAACCAAAGCAGGTATTGCGGCGGCAAACTTTCCATTTTGTACAATTGAACCGAATGTTGGTATTGTCCCTGTGCCTGATGAACGGTTGGAAAAAATTGCGGTTATTGGAAAATCGCAAAATATCATTCCTACCACGGTAAAATTCGTCGATATTGCAGGTCTTGTTGCGGGCGCTTCAAAAGGCGAAGGATTGGGTAATCAATTTTTAGCGAATATTCGCGAAACACAAGCGATTGTGCATGTGGTGCGTTGTTTTGATAATGATGATGTCACGCATGTCGCTGGAAAAATTGATCCACTGTCTGATATCGAAGTGATTAATTTAGAATTGGCGTTAGCAGATTTAGATTCTGTTGAGAAAGCTTTATTAAAATCCAAAAAAGCCGTTAAAAATAACGAAAAAGATGCCAAAGAAATCGATGCATTATTACTACGCGCACAAGCGCAATTAAGCGAAGGCAAATCCATTCGTGCATTAACATTAACACCTGAAGAAAAAAAATTCTTAGAAGGATTTCAATTTCTCACAGCAAAACCTGTGTTATATGTGGCGAATGTGGATGAGTCTGGATTAAATGGCAATGATTATTACAATCGCGTCAAAGCGTTATCTGAAAAAGAAAATGCCAAAATCGTTATGATTTGCGCGGAATTCGAATCACAATTAATTGATTTGTCCGATGCGGAAAAAAAAGAATTTATGGATAGCGTTGGTATTCAAGAACCCGGATTAAATCGCTTAATTCGTGCGGGTTATGAATTACTCGGATTGCAAACCTACTTTACTGTTGGTCCCAAAGAAGCGCGTGCATGGACCATTGAAAAAGGATTTACAGGGCCGCAAGCAGCGGGTGTGATTCACACCGATTTTGAACGCGGTTATATTCGCGCGGAAGTGATTGCGTATGAGGATTATATTAAATATAACGGTGAAGCGGGCGCGAAAACAGCGGGAAAATGGCGGCAAGAAGGTAAAGAATATATCGTACAAGATGGTGATGTGATTTTGTTTCGGTTTAATGTGTGATTTATTTCTGCTCCCACTTAAAAAACGCTTCACGAGAAAAATCGTATTTACCAATCTTGCCTTCGTGCAAACTCGCTATTTCTCTTTCGACGCACTGAATAAATTCTTTTTGATGTTTCACTTCTACGTGTTTTTTAGCCCATTGGTCAATCGTGCTGATTATTTCTCCTCCATGGATGTTCTTAGTGACTATCAAATTCACTAATTCGCGTGAAGTTTTTCCATATTGCATCATAACCACATTGGGCTCAGTTATGATGTCATACACTAATTTGTATTGTGGCGCGGAACGCTCATATGCCCACACAAACACATCCCGCAATAACGAAATATTATTTAATTCATATATTGCGAGCAATCCAGCAATATAATCATCTTTCGGTACATCAACAAAAGAAAGTGGCGCAAAGTTATGCTGAATTAATGGGATATTAACAGCCATTCTTGAGGTGCGTTTATTAATATCTTCAAATGGCTGCAAATAAGGCAACTGTACCATCAAAAAAAATCCTTGCTCAAAAGGATCTTTTATTTTTTGTGCTTTCTCTAAAATCATTAAAAAATAATCTTCTATTAGCTGCGGGATTGCTAGGGGTGTATAAACACTACAACCTATTCCCACGGCGATTTTTCGCAAATACCCTTGAGCGAATGGATTGGCGATCAAGCCATCTGATAGGCAGGCATGTATATTCATAATAAAATATTTGCTTAAGCCATACTCTGCGATGTGCTCTACCATGAATTTGATCGCATTTTTGTGATTGATAATCATCTGCGTTTCAATAAAGTCTTTGCCCGATGCCTCAGCGCCAAATGCAATTAATCGTTCTGTCTCTAACAGTGAATAAGTGTTTCCCTCTAGCCGGCTAGAGTTCCACGATAAATCAATGAGCAGGCGATGCAAGATTCTATTAGCATAAGTGCCCGGCTCTAACTTTTGCTCAAATTGCTGGCCTATTTTCCGCAAATGCGTGCGAATTTTTTCCGTTAAATAAAAAGTTGTGTTTGGCTCGTATGACATTAAAAAATCAGGATTGTATCCAACGGGTTTTCTATGCGACAGCGGTTGTTTAATTTTCTGTAATAGGGCGTTATTGAGACGAGTATTTTTTATGGCGTGCTCTACCCTCCTGCTTTTATTGTTCGTCGCGCACCGGTATCGCCGATCAACGCCAGTGCCTTGAGCAATAATTTTTTTTTGATCGAGCAGTGATTCCAGACGTCTCTGCAACGTACGTTTATTCAGAGTGATGGGTAATAGCGCACTTAATTGAGAAATAGAAACTTCATTGTGCGCTGCTAAAATATCTAAAATTGCGGTGAATTCTTGTGTGTTAATATTTCTTGGCATTGTTCTGTCACTATGTAGTGTCACTATAGAATCTATTTGTCACCCTAATAATGTCACTTTACGAGTTTATTTGTCACAATACCGATTTTTGTGTCGCGATAGCTATTTTTGTGTCGCGATAGCTATTTATTTGTCATGATGACAAATAAACCGCTGCCTCATGTACATCGCCACCGGTAACACCACCAAAATATACAAACAACACACACCCGCATACGCCAACGCATGAATAAAAATCGCCGGGTCAAAAATCACGATTAACATAGGTGGTAGAAATGTCAGCGCTGCAACAGCCATTCGTTCACCACCCTTATTTTTACGCTTCAATCCATCTGTCAGCGCATCCAATAATGATGTTGAAACACTTAAAAACCCAGTGATTGAGCATATTGAAATAAACGCAACGCTAATCGTTTTAATCATCACATAATGCGTTAATCCCGCAATGTCGCTCATCAACAATGAATTGGTATTCGGTGCATTATTCATCGCACTCAAACCATGCACGCCAAATCGCGGCAATGCGCCTTGAATAACAGTGATCCACACAAAATATAAAATGATGGGAATACAACTGCTGATAAAAAACACGCGCATGATTTTCTTTTTATCGTTGTCTAAATAATCACGAATGCTTGGCAGAATATTTCCATACCCAAATGAAGTAATAACGACTAACCATGCAGCACCATTTAAATGCCAATTTCCTGGCACCAATTGATGCAAATGTACGAAGGGAATAACGGAACCAATCAATAAAAAACAAATAATAAATTTTGCGCTCATTAAAAAACGATTGGTGATATCGACAGAACGAATCCCCAAATAAACAACGCTGCCTAAAATAAGCGTTGCCAATAACGTGGCAAACCAACGGGGAACTAAGAGATGCATGTTATGCAATAACGTTTGCAGCAAATCACCGCTCGCTGCTAAATACGCGCAAATTAAGCCGTACAATAACATTAGGTACGCAAACCATGTAATGACTTTTGCAATGTGTCCAAGCGTTGCTTGCGACATCGAAATAAAATTCGCGCCGCGCGGCATCGTCATATTCACTTGTAATAAACACCAAGCACCCACAGACATTAAAAGCCATGATGAAATTAACATAATCGCTGTGAGCGCAAAATGAAATTCTGCAGTTACAATGGGCAAACCCAACATGCCTGCAGCGATACAGGTGCCCAAGATCAAATAAACAGAACCAAATTGCTTGCCCATCACTTTTTCTCCAGTTGCTGGAGTCTAAGTGTTGCATTCAAGCTTGACAAGATTTAATTAAGTAGCCAAAATCCCCAATTCAATTTTGGCTATGTAGCTCAGCTGGTTAGAGCACGGCATTCATAATGCTGGGGTCAGTGGTTCGAGTCCACTCATAGCCACTTCTCTTATGAGACAGAACAGCTCCAGGGAGTTTTTGGTTTTTCCTCAAGTGCTTGATCGTTCTTAGGTGTTTGATCGTTCACAGGTGCTTGCACCCAAAGAAAAGAGTTTGGCGATTTTGGACTACTCGATTGTGTTACCCGTTTCTGGGTTGCATCTACTGGTGATGGTGATCGCGACGATAACGCTCTTGCTCCGTCTGCCGCTGCCACTTTCGGTTCCGGCGCTTTTGCCAGTCTTTCTTCCGCTTCTCTAACTTTTCTCGTCAAATCTTGCAAAGTCATATCCGTATCTTCTACCGGTCTGCTGTCAGGATGATACTTATTATCACCACGAGCACGCCTGTTATGATAACTACGATGTCCATTCCCGTTGCCATTCCCGTTGCCACGCATACCACACTCCTTATGGGTTACAATACAAAAACACAGCCGTCTTCTTCTTCAATCATACCGGGTAATAAGTCTTCCGAACTCTCTATAAACTCCCAATCCCGATCAGACAAGAGTGCCAATCGCTCTTGAGAAACACAAGGCGTGAATAATCCGCCTAGAACCGCTTTGCTTTCTCTATTTTCAGGTGATGGACATGTTCTAGAAACCTGTTGTTCAGTCACTTGACGCGGTACATCTACAGCACCCTCAATATCCAACAACGGCAAATGCTGTCGTTCCGCGGGACGTGCCGCGACTGTCGCCTGCGAGAAAAAACCAGAAGGCGTGCGACGCGCAGACACACAGGGCGACGCGGGCTGCTGTTCTGTTTGCGCAATAGCACGCTCTCTTTCTTTTTCTTTTCTAAGAGTTCCAATATAACTCAATAACTTCTCACCGGGCATTATTGCAGCCATGTCAGGATCAATACGAATGTCTGATGGAATTTGAATTATAACTGGGGGTTGTAGAATTTCATTTCTAGAGGTTTCGCTATTATCACCTAATGACAAAGCTTCTTTTGCAGCGCTACCAAGAGCTCTAAGAAGGAAACGCATCTCATATTCCTTTATGAAAAATTGCATTTAATGCCGCAAAAAAGCCGGTAAATCATTGGATTTTCCCATCGCCATTTGCATCAATTGATTTTTAATTGATGTGTATCGATCTATCGTATTCACACCAAAGCTTCTCGCTATATTAAACGATGCGGTATCAATTGCAAATATGTCTTTTAGTCCCCGCATAGTGGCAATCACTCCAGCGTTATCTGCTTTTCGCCAACGCGCATAACGACGCAATGTTTTTAAATCGCCGATATTTTTGTGATTGTCACGCGCATCAATTAAGGTTTGCGCTAAACAAGCGGCATCCATCAATCCCAAATTAACACCAAGTCCTGCTAATGGGTGAATGGTGTGTGCAGCATCGCCTACTAAAGCAAAATTTTGTGATACGTAATCATTGGCATGTTGCATGATCAGCGGCCATTGTGAGCGTTGCGAAATACTGTTTAATTTTCCAAACTTAAAATCCAGCGCTTCAGTTAATGCTCTTGAAAATGCGTCGTCTGTTTTTTGCATCAGTACATCACTGATGGCGTCATCAGCTGACCAAACCAATGCAGTGTGATGTGCGTTTTTTAAAGGTAATAATGCAATGGGTCCTGTTGTTAAAAATTTTTGAATGGCAATATTGTTGTGTGGTTTTTCTGATTGGATTACTGTGATAATGGCTTTTTGAAAATACGGTCTTGTGTTTAATGTGATGGGCATTTGTTGTCGTACCCAAGAATGCGCGCCGTCAGCACCGATAATTAAATTATTTTTTTCAAGTAATGCTGTTGTGGGCGATTGCGGACAAAGGATTTCTACATTTTTATCGGCACAACATTTTTCATATAATGCTTTTATGATTGCGCGATTTTCAACAACCCAGCCCATTTGGATTTCACCGGCATCGCGGCTATCAAAATGTAAATGCGCATTTTGTGTGTGATCCCAAATTGACATTTCATACAAGGGCGCAGAATCTTCTAATACTTTTTCTACGCCAAGATATTTTAATAATTTGGCGGAGGTTAGATGAATGGTGCTGACGCGCGCTGTTAAATGATTACTGGTAAAATCAAATGGTTTTGCTTCGATAACAGAAACCGCAAAATCATGCTTTGCTAATAATGCGGCGAGCGATAATCCGACGATGCCGGCGCCGATGATTGTAATTGAATTGTTCATCTCATCTATCCGATTATTATCTTCGCTGATGGTTTCGCATTCGCTGTCGCTCGGCTTCTAAACCATACAGCGAGAAGTTGCGGTAAGTGCAGCGTTTCTTTGTTTGCTTGATCATTCATACCGTCTCAGTATTCGCGGCAATTTTTCTGCAATACCCATCGTGCGTTTGGCTAAATTATTTTTGAGTGGCGACATTAAATCGGTGGTGAATAAACCTAATCCACGCAGACCACCCATTAAAGGCAAATCAAATAATGAGATGAGTTGATCGGTGATGCAGAATATTTTTTGTTGGTGAGCGCTTACTTGCGTTTCATATTTTTGTAGATCAGAGACGTGATAAATCGCGTCTCTACGAATGCAATCGCTTAACAAAGCCGCATCATGTAATCCCAAATTAAATCCCTGCGCAGCAACCGGATATATCGTGTGTGCTGCATTACCCAACAAAACAGCTGATGGTGCGATTTGCTTTTCGGCAATAATTGTTTTTAGCGGAAATTCTGCAGATTTTTTAGCATTGGAAATTGCTAATCGCCCTTCAAAAGCATCTTGCAAAAATAATAATATTTTTTCATCATCCCAATCATTTATTTTTTTCGCAATGCGCGGCGTGATTGTCCACACCAATTGCGCTTTATTTTTTTCATAGAGCGATAAAATTGCAAGCACGCCCTGTTTTGTAAATCGTTCATACGCTGTGTGATCATGATTCTCAGATAATTGCAATTGATAGATGCGTGCCACATCGCCATGATTTTTTTCAGTGTGTGAAATTCCCAATAGATCTCGGCACTTTGAATAAGTGCCATCGGCGGCGATAAATAAATTGGCATTGGGTCTATATTTCTCGTGTCTCAAATTTATTTCAAGAATCACACCATTTTCATCAGTTTGAATGGTTTGAATAGATTGAATTGATGTTATTTCAATATCAGGTTGTGATGCGGCTTCGCGATAAAGCGCAGATTGCAATTGCGCAAATGGCACAACATATCCCAATGCGGGAACGTTTTGCTCTTGCGCAGAAAAACAGGTTGTGCCAAAACGTCCTTGTTCTGACACATGCACAGATAATATTGGACACGCCACTTTTTCTAAAGCATCCCACACACCCAATGCCTTTAAAATACGAACACTGCCAAATGATAATGAAATCGGTCGTGAATCAGTTTGTGATTGCGTGATGATCTCTGGCAAATGCGTTTCTAATATTTGAATCGACAATCCACGCGCTTTCATACACAGCGCGAAGCTCAAACCAACGAGGCCCGCACCTGCGATAACGATGTTTGGTTTTTCTATCATGGCGGCTATGGTAGCATAATGACAATATCAATGTGAGCAGTGAGTGTGGACCAATATGATTTCGACATCAGACAAACTTAAAAATCTTCGTCATTTAATGACCGAAAAAGCCATCGATTTTTACTATGTGCCCACCCGCGATGCGCACAATAATGAATATGTTCCGGAGCATTGGCAGCGTCGCGCTTGGTTAACCCATTTTACCGGATCTTACGGCGAAGCATTAATTGGCTTGGAAAAAGCCTACTTATGGACAGATCCGCGCTACTATCTACAAGCAGAACAAGAACTGGATGCGCGTGCATTTCAATTGATGAAACAAATACAAGGTGTTTCTGCACCTGTCAGTGCATGGCTGGGTGATAATGCTTTAAATTGCACGGTGGGCGTTGATCCCCGTGTTATTAGTATTGCGCAACACCGTCAGTGGTCTGCGGCATTATCGCGTGTACACAGTGATTTAACAGCGGTGCCAGACAATTTGGTTGATGCGATTTGGAAAAATCATCCACCTTTACACGCCGATACTGTGCGTGTGTTTGACGTAAAATATGCAGGATATCAAGCGTCAGAAAAATTAAAACGCGTACGTGATGCGATGAATGCATCCGCTGCTGAAGCATTGGTGATTTCACAATTAGATGAAATTGCGTGGCTATTTAATATCCGCGGCAATGATGTGCCATTTAATCCATTGGTCATCAGCTACGCCATTGTAACGCCGCACGATGCCAAATTATTTGTACATTTAAATTGTATAGCACAATCTGATTTGTCTTATTTTTCGGCACAAAATATTACGCTGCAACCGTATGATCAATTTGCAGATGCATTGCAACAATTAACCTGCGCAACATGGGTTGATCCTTCTACCGCCAGTTGGTGGATAGAATTACAATTGGATCAGGCCATATTAGTTGAAAAGCCATCACCCATTTCATTAATGAAGGCAATTAAAAATAAAACTGAGATCGCCGGTATGTATGAGGCACACCGTATTGATGCGCTCGCTGTTGTGAAATTTCTTCATTGGCTGGAAAATCATTGGCGTGACGGCATTAATGAAATCACTGCTGCAGAAAAATTGGAAAAATTTCGTCGTGAAGACAAACGTTGTAAAGATTTAAGTTTTACAACCATTTGTGGATTCAAAGATCATGGCGCCATTGTGCACTATCGGGCAACACCAGAAACGCAACACACCATCACCGATCAAGCCATATTGTTAGTTGACTCGGGTGGACAATATTTTGAAGGCACCACCGATATCACACGCACCATTCATTTGGGCAATCCCACAAGCGATGAAAAAAAACATTTTACGTTGGTATTAAAGGGTCATTTGGCTTTGCGTCATGTGCCATTTCCTGATGGCGCGTGCGGTGAACATGTTAATACCCTCGCGCGCATGCCGTTGTGGATAGAAGGGATGGATTTTGGTCACGGCACAGGACATGGTGTGGGTAGTTATTTATGCGTGCATGAAGGTCCACAACGCATTGGATATGGGGCATCAGGTATTGCATTAAAACCAGGAATGATTGTGAGCAACGAGCCTGGATTATATTTCACGGGAAAATACGGCATTCGTATTGAAAATTTATGCGAGATTGTTGAAAAAATTTCAGCAGAAAAGTCTGCAACAAATCACGGTCCATTTTATGGTTTGAATGATCTCACCATGGTACCTTATGCACGAAAACTGATTGATGTTAATTTGTTAACATCGCAAGAAATTACCTGGGTGAATGAATACCACCAAACAATTTTTAATTTGCTTGCGGATGATTTACCATTGGATGTGCGAGAATGGTTGAGCAAAGAGACAATGGCGTTGTAATATTTAAATCAAGGAAGATAAAATGAATACAACTGAACTTGATCATTTGGAAATACAGGTAGATCATTTGATGCATGTGATTGAAACGCTGCAATTTGAAAATGCATCGTTGCGACAAAAAATGGCAATGCACATCAAAGAACGCGCACGTTTACAACACAAGAATGAGCGCACAACGAAACAAGTAAAACAAATCATCAAGCAAATAAAGGAAGAATTGTCATGAATAATACGGATCACGCAATTTCAATTTCAATTTTTGGTCGCACTTATCAAATTAAATGCCCAGCGGCTGAGGCAGCGCAATTACAAGAATCAGCAAGATATTTAGACGAAGAAATGCGGAAAATAAACCAAACCAGTCAATCCAATAATACTGAACGCCTCGCGATTGTTGCTGCATTAAATATTGCGCGTGAGTTAAACGTATATAAAAATCAAAAAAATGCATACATCGATGTGATGCATGAGCAAATAAAATCATTACAGCATCGTATTCAAAAATTTTTAGGCGCGAAGGAAGAGGTTGGAGTGGCGTGAGTGGGAGTGGATCTTCGAAGAAACATTCGCACTAAACGTAAGCAATTATCGACTGATGAAGTTGCAACCACATCATCTATTATTGCAAAAAAAATAATTCGTCATCCAACATTCATACAATCCAAACATATTGCTTATTATGTTCCAGATGAAAACGAAGTCGATACTTCTTTTATTGCTCAAGAAGCACAGCGATTAAAAAAATCGCTTTATTTGCCCATTTTTTCAGAGAAAAATAAACTGGCGTTTTATTTAATCGATTCAAATACACAATTTGAGAAAAATAAATTGGGTATTTTAGAGCCGATTGTTTTGAATCAATCTCCTGCTTCTCCGGCTGAATTAGATTTGATGCTAATTCCGCTGGTTGCATTTGATCAGTATTGTAATCGATTGGGGCGTGGTGCTGGTTGTTATGATCGTACGCTGGAATTTACGAAACAGTTATCACAAGGCCAACGACCCACTTTAATGGGATTGGCGTATGAATTTCAAAAGGTGGACGAGATTATTCCGAAAGAATGGGATATAAAAATGGACGCCATTATTACTGAAAAAGACAGCTACTGCATCATGTCATAAATCCAAGCGTCAACCCGATTTATTGTTTTATTCGCAATTTAAATCACCGCTTCAATTCCATGGTCGGCAATCAAGTTTAGCAATTTAATTGCTGGACCACTGGGATGTCTTTCACCCATTTCCCATTGCTTAATGGCAGATTGACTGACATTGATCAATTTTGCTAAAACAGTTTGGCTGATTTTGCAACTCAGACGCAATTGCTTAATTTGTTTTGGCGTGAAATTTTTAATTTTTTTGGTCTTTATTAATTCAAATTCGCGCATAGTAGTCGCATCAATAATACCAGCGTCATACAAACTTTTTGCAGAATTTTGTACCAATTTTTCAATTTTGCTGACCATGTCACACCACCTCTATCAATTCACCCATTTTAAGGGCATTTTTAATTTGTTGATCTGTAAAACCGAGCAATACTTTTGCATATTGCTTCAATTGTTCCTCATCACTTTTAGAGATATTATCTTTCTCATTTTTTGCATAGCCATAAATAAATAGGGTTCTATGATCCATTTTAAAAGCAACAATTGTTCTTGCCCCGCCGCTTTTCCCACGTCCAGGTAATGAAATCCGCTTTTTTAAAACACCCCGCCCTAAATCGGCATCAACCAATCCATTGATGATTTCAACTACTGAATCTTTCAAATTCTGATCTACCAAGCCTACTTGCTTCATCCATTTATTGAACTGACGGTGCTTATAAATTTTCATATACGATTCCCTAATACATTTTAAGTATGTCACATTGTGACATACTTTTCAACTTCCAACTGGCTTTTAATTTATCTAAGAATTTCGGTGGTAATAAAGAGTTACTGACGGTTGATGATAAATAGTTGACTTGGGCGAAAGACGCCGCGGTAGTTACAGAAGAAAAACAATACACCCGTCCACACCAATGACCCCAAAATACTATTTTTCAAAAACGGTATTGCGGCAATATAACAATCTAACAAACCTTGCATATTATGCGAATAAAGATGTGTTGCACACCACGTGCCGAAATTAGTCCATATCCAAAAAATAAGTGATGCGGTTATTGTGAATGAAAATGCGCGAAGCCAGGTTGGTTTTTTTGAAAAAAGCAATCCAAGCAATGTTACTCCCATCCAACCTGAATAAGTAAACACAGTCCACGATCCAAAAACAGGATAATGAAACAAAAAATGCAAACAAACATCTGATAAAACCAAAAGTAAAAACACGATAAAAAATGATTGTCGCTTTGAAAAAACGGTAGGCGATAACAGGCAAAGCGAAGTCAGCGGTGTCACATCAGGAATATGAATAATCAAACGCCCAACGACACCGATCAAAATCCAAATTAAAAAAAACATCACGTTCTTCTTCTTATGAGGCCAATAACCAGCATTAATAACAATACCGGAATTAAAATCGGAAACAGCAGTGGAAATAACACGATGGCTAACACTGTCCAAACAAAAACAAAAATCCCGAGAATAAAAATACCGATTCCTGTAAAAATAAAAAATAACAATGTCGCAATACAGATCAACACAATGGTTGCGACCGCAACACCCCATAAGCTTGCAGAAATTGCAATTGAAATGCCCAATAATGGCAAAAGTAAGTGCCATCCAATAATTAGTACAACCATTGCTAATAATGCTATTAAAATGATCATTTTTGACGATGTATTTTTGTTTTTCTTGACAGTGGGTTTTGTCATGTGATCATATCCTCAATTTGTAATATACCGATTACACTTGGAAGATGCGAACTCTGAGAGAGTGATTGATGATATGACTGCCGTAGATAATAACGTGATAGCGAGTGGGAACTTGGATGTGTCTTTTTTCACCCTAAAACGGGCACCTTGTGTCAATTTTCACAAAGTACTCTCCCTTAGGGTGGAAAATGGCACGTCCAAGTAAACCACGAGCAAATCAGTGTTTCCCGCAGTCATATCATGCATGAGCGAACACATGTATAAGTTCGCATCTTTGAAAAAAGTATAGAGATATGATCTACGGTTCAATGAAATAAAGCAATACAGGGTTTTTATGATTATTAACGCAAGTAATTCTTACACAATTCGTCTCAATTTACCGCAAAAAGGAGATGCATTTTCTGAAGTCATTGCAACCATTAATCGATTAAATGGTCATATCGGCGCAATTGATATTGTGAAAACTGACGATGGCATAATTACCCGTGATATTTCGATTAATACGCATGATGATGATCATGCACAAGCCATTTACAAAGCATTATCTGCAATAAAAGAAGTTGAATTACGTTATATGTCTGACCGCACCTTTATGATGCATTTGGGCGGGAAAATAGAGATTCAATCTAAAATTGCGCTCAATCATCGTGATGATTTATCCATGGTGTACACACCGGGCGTAGCGCGTGTATGTAAAGCCATTTATGAGTCACCTGAAAAAGCCTTTAATTTAACGATTCGAAAAAATATGGTTGCTGTGGTCAGTGATGGCACTGCTATTTTAGGATTGGGTGATTTGGGTCCATTGGCCGCAATGCCTGTGATGGAAGGCAAGGCGATGCTTTTCAAAAAATTTGCCAATGTCGATGCATTTCCTATTTGTCTTGCCACAAAAGACGTAGAAGAAATTATCAGAACCATAAAAATTATTGCGCCGAGTTTTGGCGCTATTAATTTAGAAGATATTTCATCGCCGCGTTGTTTTGAAATTGAAAACAGATTGCGCGCAGAATTAGATATTCCTGTATTTCATGATGATCAACATGGCACAGCTGCAGTGATGACGGCCGCATTAATTAATTCACTAAAGATCGTTAACAAAAAAATCGGTGACATCAAAATTGTATTCAATGGCGTGGGTGCTGCAGGTATTGCATGCACAAAAATGCTATTAGATATTGGCGTAAAAAATATTGTGGGTTGTGATCGTAAAGGCGCATTACACAAAGCACGCACTGATTTGGATAAAACAAAATTAGACTATGTTGCGCTTACCAATCCAAACCATGAAACAGGATCTATACATGATGTGATTAAAGGTGCGGATGTGTTTGTGGGATTATCATCCGCAAATATTTTAACTGTGGATGACTTAAAGAAAATGAACAAGGATGCCATTGTTTTTGCGATGGCAAACCCTGACCCTGAAATCCTGCCTGAAATCGCGCTGCCACATGTCGCTATCATGGCAACCGGTCGTAGTGATTACCCCAATCAAATAAACAATTTACTCGCTTTTCCCGGTATTTTTCGTGGTACATTAGATTGTCATGCGACAGATATTAATGCGGAAATGAAATTAGCAGCGGCATATGCCATTGCAAACTGTGTTGACGAAAAGGTATTGTCACGCGAATATATTATTCCCAGTGTGTTTAATACCAATGTTGCGCCTGCTGTTGCTGCCGCAGTAATGGCTGCCGCGAAAAAAACTGGGGTTATACGCAAATAAGTGGGAGTGGGAGTGGGAGCGCAACATATTCTATCTATATCGAACTTGTCGATATCATTTCAAACGCATCCTGTATTAAATAACTTTGCATTATCCTTGCAGCGCGGCAGTTGCATGGGACTGGTCGGAGAATCCGGCAGCGGAAAAACATTATCTGCTCTTTCTATTTTACAATTATTACCGCAAGCGGCACGTGTAACACAGGAAAGCAGTATCATTTTCCGTGATAAAAATTTATTGGATCTATCCGAAAAACAAATGCGACGCGTGCGTGGAAAACATATTGGCATGATTTTTCAGGATGCCATGTCCGCATTTAATCCTGTATTAACCATTGGTCAGCAATTATATGAAACCATTCGGTTACATTTATGCTTTAATCCAAAAGAATCGAAAGCGCGCGCATTATTTTTATTAGAGCAAATGGGCATTGTTGAATCTGAGCGTTGTTATCGATCTTACCCGCATGAATTATCAGGGGGTATGCGACAACGCGCAATGATTGCCATGGCGCTTTCTGCAGAACCTGACATTATCATTGCAGATGAACCCACCACCGCGCTCGATGTGACCATACAGGCGCAAATACTCGATTTATTATGCACGCTGAAAAAAGAAAGTCGAAGTGCCATATTATTTATTGGCCACGATTTATCAGTTGTTTCGAAAATTGCAGATGATATTACGGTATTAAAACAAGGCAATATTGTTGAACAAAATACGGCGAAACAATTTTTTTTAAAACCACGAGAAACATATAGCCAGCAATTATTAGATGCTGTACTGAAGAAAAACCCTAGAAAAATAGGTGATATTACAACGCAAGAAAAAAAATTATTATCCGTTGATCATTTAAAATTATATTATAAAAAAACGATAAAAGCGGTGGATGATATTTCATTTGATATTCATTGTGGGGAAACGCTTGCATTGGTGGGCGAGTCAGGGTCTGGAAAAACGACGGCGGCAAAAGCCATTTTGCAATTAATTAAAAATACAGACGGAAAAGTCATTCTAGGCGATAAATCATTATCCGATTTATCTGCTAGAAAATTAAGACGCGCTCGATCAGATATGCAAATTATTTTTCAAGATCCTTATGCGGCACTCAATCCACGCATGATGATTTTTGATAGCTTATGCGAAGGATTATTAATTCAGAAAAAAGCGCGTAATAAAAAAAGTGCTGCGCCTATTATCGACGATATTTTAAGACAAGTGGAATTGCCAGAAGATTCAAAATGGCGTTATCCACATGAATTTTCGGGTGGTCAACGTCAGCGCATATGTATTGCTCGCGCCTTAACTTTATCACCAAAATTATTAATTTTAGATGAACCAACGAGTGCGTTAGATGCAACGACACAAAAACAAATTTTAATTTTGCTGGATAAATTGCAGGTTGAAAAAAAATTATCGTATCTTTTAATTACACATAATTTATCGGTGGTTGCTTATCTTGCGCATCGTGTTGCTGTGATGCATCAAGGTAAAATTGTGGAATATGGGTTTGTAGAGGATGTGCTAAAATCTCCTCAAAATGTTTACACTCAGCAACTAATGAAGGCGATGCCGGTAGTTTAATTTCGCATTCGCTAACGCGAAAGCTTCTAAACTATATCACTGGCGCAAAATATCGGAGAGCGTGTGCCAACGATAAGCTCGGAGAGCACATGCCAGCGACAGTACGTAATACAGATATATATTACATGGCACGATCTTTCAGCAAGCACGCGCTGGTGATATAGTTTAGAAGCACTTGCGTTAGCAAGCGCGCAAAAAATAAGGAAATTACCATGAGTAATGACATCCTATTTGAAACCAACAACAACCTCGCCATTATCACCCTTAATCGTCCCAAAGCACTCAACGCTTTAAGTTACGATATGTTTTTGCAATTACAAGAAAAATTAACGCAATGGGAAAATAATGCTGCAATTAAAGCGGTATTAGTACGATCCAACTGTGAAAAAGCATTTTGTGCCGGTGGCGATATTCGTGCGGTTTATGAAAACAAAGACAAGCGTGAAGCGATCAACGCATTTTTTCAACTCGAGTATGACGTTAATAAAATGATTTTTCATTATTCGAAACCTTATATTGCATTAATACACGGTATAACGATGGGTGGTGGCATTGGTATCTCAACTCCAGGATCGAATTGTGTTGCGGCAGACACCTTACGATGGGCAATGCCTGAAACCACGATTGGATTTTTTCCTGACGTTGGTGCGACTTATTATTTAAGCCGTTTACCATATTTTATTGGCGTTTATTTAGGTTTAACCAGTCATGCCATTAGCGCAACTGATGCATTGCGATTAAAATTGATTAATCAGGTTGTGCCTTATGATCAATTTGATGTTATTGAAAAAAGATTGACTGAAGAAAATTTTGCTGCGGATGATTTTAATAGAGTCACTGAAATTATAAATTCATTTCAAAGCACGCCTGATGATATTAACGATCTACCCCTTGAAAAAATTGCAGCTTGTTTTTGTTTTTCGAGCATAGAAGAAATCATGAATGCATTGCAAAATGATAATAGCGAATGGTCACAAGAAACCATCACGCAATTATTACAGCGCTCACCAACCAGTTTAAAGGTCACATTGCACCAATTAAATCTTGCAAAAAATAAATCATTTGATGAAGTCATTGCGATGGATTTACATATTGCGCGTATTATGCTGGAAAATCATGATTTTTATGAAGGCGTCCGAGCTGCGCTTATTGATAGAGATAAAAATCCGCAGTGGGAACCTGAAACGTTATCAGACGTAACGGAAGAAAGTATCAAACGCTATTTCTAAAAAACTTCGAGTTTTGAAATAATTCGCGGTCTTTCGTAGAGACGTCGATTTATCGCGTCTCTACAAAAGATCAACGCACTTGAAACAACGAATATGATAATGTGATCTCATGAATATTCTTTGGGCATGAAGGATTCAAATAGAAAATCACTGGCATTCTGATTTTTTCATGCGGTTGCAATGTTTGTTTTCGAAAACAAAAACATTCTATTTTTTTAAAGTATTTTGCGGCGATGCTGGGTGTAATGCTGGGAACCGCTTGTGCCGTGATCACATCGCTTGAATTATTTTGCGCGTCATAAAATATTTTTGTGTTTTGACCAGGATGGATTTTAATGGTTTTGGTTTCTGGGTAAAAATTCCAGGGTAATTTGTTATTGGTGGTTGCTAAAAATTCGATGGTAACCGAGCGTGAATAATCAATAGCGTTTTTATTATCTATGCGTGTTGCATTTGTTTTGCCGTTAATGCCGAGTGTTTTGCACAGCACGTTATATAATGGCACTAATGCAAATGAAAATGCGAACATGAAAATGCAGGCGCATAGCAATGTGATTAATATTTTTTTATTTTTATGCATGTGTTGTCCTTGCCGTGCCAGGCTTCACTGCCATTAACTCAAGCATTCGCAAAACCAGAAAAACGCCGAACTGTACATATTTGCTGATAATATAGTTTAGAAGCCGCGCGTAAGCAAATGCGAAAGTTTGATCGAAGCTCAATATAAAATGCATTTTCTGCCAAACAATTTGAATATCCTATATTTTTTCATTGATCAGGCTTTCGCATTTGCTTACGCGCGGCTTCTAAACTATATTATCAGCGAAAACGCCACGCTTAGAGTTTTTCTGATTTTTGCGAGTGTTTAAGTTAACAGTGGTGAAGCCTGGAATGATATGGTGGCAATATGGTTAAAGTATTAACAATCCCTGATATTAAAAAATTAATTTCACACATCGGATTAAAAAACTTTTTTTCTGAATTAGTAACTGCCATCGAAAATGAATTTGCACGTTGGGAACATTTTCAAAAATCACCACGGCATGCGGTGCATCTGCAGCAAGGTGTTATTGAGGTAATGCCAATATGCGATGACGAATTCTATTCATTTAAATATGTAAATGGCCATCCCAAAAATACGGATTTAAAAAAATTAACCGTTGTTGCCATAGGTTTATTAGCAGATCTTAAAACAGGCTACCCTTTATTAATTTCTGAAATGACGTTGTTAACTGCATTTCGAACGGCAGCAACGAGTGCATTAGCAGCAAAATACTTAGCACGCAAAAATTCAAAAACGATTGGTATTATCGGCACAGGTGCACAAGCTGAATTTCAGGTGCTGGCGCAAAAAGCATTATTTGATATTCAAACCGTAAAATATTTTGATATTGATCAAAATGCGATGAAGAAATTTCATCATAATTTACGCGATCAGGGTTTTGAATTAATTCCCTGTGATGATGCAAAAAGTGTTGTTGAAAATGTGGATATTATTACAACGGCAACAGCAACAAAAAAACAAGCAAAAATTTTAGATATCCATTCACTGCAACCAGGCTTACACATCAATACCATTGGTGGTGATTGTCCTGGAAAAACAGAATGTGATAAAGACATTTTATCGCGCGCTAAAATTGTGGTTGAGTATCTACAGCAGTCCCTGCATGAGGGTGAAATTCAACAAATGGGTAATTCGGCGTCTGTTTATGCCGAGTTGTGGGAATTGGTGACAGGAAAGAAAAAAGGACGTGAATCCGATCAAGAAATTACCTTATTTGACTCGGTGGGGTTCGCGATTGAAGATTTTGCGATATTAAAATTCATGTATGCAATGGCCATAAAGAATAATATGGGCGCTTCTATGGATTTAATTCCTCAATTGAATGACCCGAAAGACTTGTTTAGTACTTTTAATTGACAAAATTATTTTGTAGAGAGTAGGATTGATATTACATCAACCGACATTGATTTTTAAAAAAGACCCCGCATTTGCGGGGTTTTTTCTATGGGTTAGCGCCCTTGCTTGATTCGCGTTATAAATCACGACATTGACGATCGCAACAAACGCGAATCTACGCGCGGGCTTCTGTTATTACATCATTCCACCCATACCGCCCATTCCACCCATGCCGCCGCCTTCGCCACCACCATGGTTATGTTCTTCTTTTTTCGGCATTTCAGTTACCATGCATTCCGTGGTAATCATCAAGCCAGCAATCGAAGCCGCATTTTGCAATGCAGTACGCGTTACTTTGGTAGGATCCAAAATACCCATTTCAATCATATCGCCGTATTCGCCAGTTGCTGCGTTATAACCAAAGCTATCGGATTTGTTTTCTGATACTTTTGCTAAAATAACCGCTGCTTCTTCACCGGCGTTTTTCACGATTTGACGTAAAGGTGCTAACAATGCGCGACGTAAAATTTCAACACCGACGCGTTGATCGTCATTATCAACTTTGACACCGCTGATTGCGCGACAAGCACGAATCAAAGCAACACCGCCACCAGGAACAACACCTTCTTCTACTGCGGCACGTGTCGCATGCAATGCATCTTCAACGCGCGCTTTCTTTTCTTTCATTTCAATTTCAGTTGCAGCACCCACTTTGATCACAGCAACACCGCCAGCCAATTTCGCCAAACGTTCTTGCAATTTTTCGCGATCGTAATCAGATGTTGTCACATCCACTTCTGCACGAATTTGTGCAATGCGCGCTTTGATTTCTTTACCATCACCAGAACCATCGATAATCGTGGTGTTTTCTTTGGTAACGACAACGCGTTTTGCAGTACCTAAATCATGCACAGTCGCAGCTTCCAATGTTAAGCCGACTTCTTCCGAAATCACTTTAGCACCGGTTAATGTCGCAATATCTTGCAACATCGCTTTACGACGATCGCCAAATCCAGGCGCTTTGACAGCAGCTACTTTGACGATGCCACGGATCGTATTAACAACCAATGTTGCCAATGCTTCGCCTTCTACATCTTCTGCGATAATCAATAATGGTTTACCCGCTTTCGCAACCGCTTCCAATACAGGCAACATTTCGCGAATGTTTGAAATCTTTTTATCAACTACTAAAATATAAGGCGCTTCTAATTCTGCGCTCATGTTTTGTTGATTGTTGATAAAGTAAGGCGACAAGTAACCACGATCAAATTGCATACCTTCCACAACAGACAATTCATTTTCAAAACCAGAACCATCTTCAACCGTGATAACGCCCTCTTTGCCCACTTTTTCCATCGCTTGTGCAATGATGCTGCCGATCGATTCGTCTGAATTTGCAGAGATTGTGCCCACTTGTGCAATGGCTTTGTTGTCTTTGCAAGGCTTAGAAATCTTTTTCAATTCTTCAGTCACTGATACAACAGCTTTTTCGATACCGCGTTTCAAATCCATCGGATTCATGCCCGCTGCAACCGAACGAATACCTTCTAACAAAATCGCTTCTGCCAAAACGGTCGCTGTTGTTGTGCCATCACCCGCTAAATCAGATGTTTGTGACGCCACTTCTTTTACCATCTGCGCGCCCATGTTTTCAAAACGATCTGACAATTCCACTTCTTTTGCCACACTCACGCCGTCTTTTGTGATGGTGGGTGCGCCGAATGATTTATCTAAAACGACATTGCGACCACGTGGTCCTAATGTTACTTTTACGGCATTTGCTAACTTGCTTACGCCACTTGCCATTGCATGGAGTGCATCTGGCCCGAATCTTAAATCTTTTGCAGTCATTTTAATAACCTCTTGTTGTTCTTCTAAAAAATACCCTTGTTACGCTTCGCTTCACGCGGGGCTCTGCGCTTATTCTATAACTCCCATAATATCTTCTTCGCGCATGATGATAACATCTTGGCCATTCAACTTAACTTCTGTGCCAGCATATTTTCCAAATACAACGGTGTCGCCTTTTTTAACAGCCAATGGAATTACTTTTCCATCAACCAACATTTTTCCAGCACCAATAGCTACCACAGTTCCGCGCACTGGTTTTTCCGTCGCTGAATCTGGAATAACAATTCCACCAGCAGATGTACGCTCTTCTTCTAAACGTTTGATCACAACACGATCATGTAATGGTCGAATATTCACACTTCATCTCCTCAATTACTTTGAAATAATTTCTCATCGGCCTTAATGAATCCGATGCAGCCTAACATGGTGGTGGATATTCAGAATTCAAGGGGGGCAAGTTGCATATTTTACAAAGTACTGATAAAAAGATCTTTAATTTAACAGGATGTTTACATATGCGAGACACGGATGAGCTTAAAAATTTTCTGCAATCAACTGACCCCATGCTGCTTATTCTAGGCACAACAGGTGGTCGCAAAATACCCCTTTTGACACAAGCTATTTCGTTTTCCAGTCCCAATCAGATGGTGCTCCGCTTAAAAGGACGTTCCAATTTACAACCTTCTGTTTTAACAGAACTGCTTTCAAAACATTGGGCGGTGCAATTCGATGGAATCACCACAGGCAACCTAAATGACGCATTAAATCGCATTATAGATTGTTTGCGTGCGCGCAAAGAAACTTGCTTATTGTTGGTGGAGCAGGCTCATCTACTGCCCACTTCGATTTTAGATGCGCTCTGTCATTTAAGTCAGCAACAAGCCAATAAATCAGTCACCATTCGAATCATTTTGGCAGGTTATCAAGAATTAATTTCTAAAATAAATATGCTTTCTTTAAAAAAATTTGAGAAGCCACGTGAAATTTACTTAAGAAATAATACGCACAAGAAAAAATTTCAAAAAAAAATAATGGCGCCGATCATGCTCGCATTATGCCTGAGTGGATTTCTTTGGTGGAAAACACAAGGAAGTCGTGTATTATTTCACGCTACACCAAACACCATAGCAAATCATTCACGGATTCATCTGGTATAACGGAGACTGTCGCAATGCCCTCTTTTGTAAAAAAAATTCTTATTGGTATTTCTGTTGCATTAACCGCATTTACCTCAGCGGCGATGTCATATGATCGCTGCGACTCCATTCCATTGGGTTTGGAAAAATTATTGTCCTATACAAACCCAGCGGTGCACATTGGCGTTATCGTACAATCGATGAATACGGGACACGTTTATTTTTCAAGAAATGCCCATCAATTATTTTCGCCAGCAAGCACGCAAAAATTACTCACCGTTTCTGCGGCGTTAATCAATTTAACGCCGAACTATCGTTTTCCCACGCGCATATTATCAACAGGCGCCATTCATCAAGGCGTTTTAGATGGCAATTTAATTTTTCAATTTAATGGTGATCCGTCTCTCAATGAAAGCAATATGATTGCGCTCGTTGGAAAATTACACGCAATGGGAATTGATAGAATTGCAGGAAATATTATTATTGATAATACCGCATTTAATCATATCCCCTATCCCGCCGGCTGGTTGTGGAGTGATCTCAATTCAGATTTTGCTGCGCCACTCGATACTATTGTCATTAATCGCAATAAATTTGGTTTAACATTTATTCCTACGCGTTCCGGCGAAAGACCCAGATTGATTCCGCACTTACCACCTGGTTCCGCTACTTTTATAAATGACATGCGAACAACCAATTATTACGAAGCCAATTGTCCACTCGAAATTAAAAGCAATGAACGTAATCAATATTTGCTGACAGGATGTTTGGCGCGTCACGCGGGAACACAAGGTCGTTCAATTGCCGTACGCAATATGTTTATGTTTACAGAAAGCTTAATTCGCGAATTGTTAAGACAGCACGACATACAGTTTAATGGCCAAATAGTGGCGGAAAAAACGCCATTTAATTCACATATACTCACCGAGCATTTATCTGCACCCTTAAAACAAGTGATTGTTCATTTATTAAAAACATCTGACAATTTATATGCTGATACATTGCTCAAAAAAATGGGTGAACATTATTTACATGCGCCTGGTTCTTGGCAAAATGGTTTACAAGCAGAAAAGCTGGTTTTTGCTGATGATGCGGGTATTAATCTAAATCATTTGCGATTGGTTGATGGTGCCGGATTATCACAATACGATAAAGTAACACCCAGTGATCTTGCTGAAATATTAAATTACATTGATCATAATGCGATGCTGCGAACCACGTTAATTCCCGCGTTACCCATCGCTGGTGTTGATGGCACCTTAGCGTGGCGCATGCCAATGTTGGCGCGCGGTGATCGTGTGCATGCAAAAACAGGCTCAATGACCGGTGTTTCCACACTCGCGGGATTTGTAAAAACGGAACATCATGGATTGTTGTCTTTTGTCATTATGATAAACAACGTTCCTGAAAACCGTTTTCCGTATATTGCACTTGAAAATCATATTGTAGAGTTTTTGGCGACGTCGGGCGGGTGCGGCTAACCAACGGTGCCAGGCAGAACTTCTATGACTGATGCAGCTTTCTCTGTCTTGTTGTAAAATCGGCAGAAATGACCTATACTACTAAATTGCCGAGGCAAATTGTGACTATAGGTCATTTCTGCCGACACCCATAACCGCCGATAATGACACCATGAAACGCTATATCGAATCCTTTATTCTCGACGATTTAAAAAAGAAGATGGTTTTTATTGGTGGTCCACGCCAGGTCGGAAAAACCATACTCAGTAAAAATATCTGTCGTCATTACAAAGAAAGCCAATATTTGAATTTGGATTTAGACGGTGATCGTAAAATTATTCTGAAACACCTTTGGTCGCAAGACGAACAATTGGTTGTATTTGATGAACTACATAAATATCCACGGTGGAAACGATGGATCAAAGGTGTTTATGATACCAAACCAGTGCATCAACAATATTTAGTGACAGGCAGTGCGCGACTAGATGTATATCGTCGCGGTGGCGATTCACTTATGGGACGATATCATTACTGGCGGTTACATCCCTTTACCCTTGATGAGCATCCCACCAAAATCAGTCAAGTTGAAGCATATGAACGTTTGATGACGCTGGGTGGTTTTCCAGAACCATTTATTAATGCGGATATTCGCGAAGCAAAACGTTGGCGCACCGAACGTTTTCTGCGTGTTATTCGGGAAGATGTGCGCGATCTTGAAAACATTCGCGAGATTCAACTATTGCAATTATTTGCAGATAGCCTGCGCGAACGGGTTGGCGGCATGATTTCATTTTCCAATTTGGCAGCCGATTTAGAAGTCGCGCCAAAAACAGCAAAATCATGGTTGAATTTATTAGAGCGCATGTATTTATTATTTCCCATTTACCCCTATTGCAAAAACATTCCGCGCGCCATTAAAAAGCCTGCCAAAGTTTATTTTTATGATAATGCCGATTGTGTTGATGATGCCGCAGTTCGTTTAGAAAATTTGGTGGCGACGCATTTATTAAAACGATTGCATTTTATGGAAGATTATTTTGGACATCGCTGTGGTTTGCATTACATTCGTGATCGTGACGACAGAGAAATTGATTTTGTCACGACAATCGACAATAAAGTAATTGATTTAATCGAAGTAAAATTAAATGATACAAAAATCTCATCATCATTAAAATATTATCAACAATTGTTAAAACCCAAACAAACGGTGCAAATTGTTGGAAATTTATCACGTCCTTTTGAACAAAATGGCATTCGTGTTACCAACCCAATTGATTTTTTTAAGGATCCACCGTGGCGCGCAGATGTCACTTTAATTGGCGCTGATTGAGATCACGAGATAAGACGTTTCTCTTATGGTTGACGTATCATCGGTCAATGATAGGCCTGTTTCATGCAAGCAATTCTATTTCTGTTAACGACAAAAAATTTTCTTATTGATTCAAATCCAGCTAGCGAATGCGGAAGAGTGTACAGGCTTCCTGTATTGCATTCATTCGTTTCAAGCGGCACAATCAACTCTAGATTGATTTGTTTCGGAGCTTTAAATTCATGACCACTGTTTGTACGCTTCCCACATTTAGTCATATTCAAATTGCTGACGCTAAAAAAAATCTGGATGGTTTACTGAAAAAAAATCTGGATGCTATTGAAGGTTTATTAAATCAAAATTCAGTTTATACATGGGAAAATTTATGTCAGCCCATAGAAGATTTAAATAATACGCTGCATCAATTTTGGGGACCTATTCAACATTTAAGCGCTGTTGTGAATGCGCCTAGTTTGCGTGATGCGATGAATGCCTGTCTTCCCGCATTGTCTGATTATCACACACATATTGCGCACAACGAAAAATTATTTCATGCGATAGAATCTATTAAAAACAGTCATTATTTTAAAACATTAAATCCAGCGCAACAAAAATCCATTGAACATGATTTGCGAGATTTTAAATTGAGCGGCGTGCATTTATCGTCCGACAAAAAACAGCGATTTGCAGAAATCACAAAATCATTATCACAACTGATGCATCAATTTGAAGAAAATTGTCTTGATGCCACCATGGCATTTAAAAAGCATATTTTCGATGAAAGTTTATTGGCTGGCATTCCAGAACATGCAAAAGCGGCCGCAAGAAACAATGCACAAAAAGAAAATCAAGAGGGTTGGTTATTCACGCTAGAAGCGCCAGATTATTTGGCAATCATGGGGCATGCGGATTCACAAAATTTGCGCGCGGAATTTTATCGCGCTTATGTGACGCGCGCATCTGAATTAGGTGATGAAAAATATGACAACAGCAAAACGATGGTATCCATTTTAAAAAATCGTTTTGAGTTGGCGAAAATATTGGATTTTAACAATTATGCCGAATACTCACTTGCGACCAAAATGGTGAAAAAAACAGATGAGGTTTTAGCGTTTTTAAATGAGCTTGCCGAAAAATCGTCGAATGGTGCCCACGCAGAATTTAAAAAATTATCTGACTTTGCAAAAAAAGAATTGGACATTGAAAAATTACAAGCATGGGACATTGCGTACGTTTCTGAAAAATTGCGTCAAAAAGACTATGCGATTTCACCCGAAGATTGTCGTCCTTATTTTCCAGAACCTTCTGTATTGCAGGGCTTGTTTGATATCACGCAACGTTTATATGGCGTCACTTTTGAAAGAAATTTGGATGCGGATGTTTGGCATAAAGATGTCAAATGTTTTCGATTAAAAGACAGTCAAGGTCATTTGCAAGCGCATTTATATTTTGATTTGTATGCTCGGGAAAACAAACGTGGTGGTGCATGGATGGATGATTGTGCAACGCGTCGACGATTGAGTAATGGCGACACGCAATTACCTGGTGCGTATGTTACCTGTAATTTTAATGCGCCGATTGGTAGTGATCCTGCTTTATTTACGCATGATGATGTGGTGACATTGTTTCATGAGTGCGGGCATGCGCTGCAACATATACTCACAAAGATTGATGTTGCCAATGTATCCGGTATTCACGGTATTCCTTGGGATGCTGTTGAAGTGGCGAGCCAATTTTATGAAAACTGGGCGTGGGAAAAACCATCGATTGCCTATTTTGCGAAGCACTATAAAACACATGCCGCGCTGCCAAATGATTTATATGAACGCATGGACCGCGCGAAAAATTTTCAGACGGCAATGCAAATGGTCAGACAATTGGAATTGGCATTATTTGATTTTCGTTTACATATTGAATTTGACGAAAATAATCCTCATTGCGTGCAAGATATCTTAAATGATGTTCGAAAAAAAATAGCTGTTTATCAAGCGCCTGAATTTAATCGTTTTGCCCATTGTTTTACGCATATTTTTGGATCCAGTTATGCAGCGGGATATTATAGCTACAAATGGGCTGAGGTGATGGCGTGCGATGCTTTCTCTTTATTTTTAGAAAAAGGGATTTTTGATCTCGCTTTAAGTGAAAAATACAAAAAAACATTTTTAGAAAGTGGTGGTGCGATTGATCCGCTTGATGTATTTATCGCATTTCGCGGCAGAAAACCAACGGTGGATGCGTTGCTGACACAATCGGGGATTTCATGAAAAAATTAATTTCAAAACACGCTAATTCACTTTTTCTCGCCTGGTTCGTCTGTTCATTGGCAGCACTTTTTTATACCTATGAATATTTATTACGTATCGAACCCGGCATCATGGTCAAACAATTACGACTTTATTTTGAAATCAGTGATGGCGGATTAGGATTATTGGCGTCCATGTATTATTGGGCTTACACACCTTTGCAATTGGTGGTTGGATTAATTACCGATCGTTTTGGTGCGCGGCGTATTTTAATTACAGCGATTATGATGTGTATCCTTGGCACAGGCATTTTTGGATACACGCATTCCTATTTTGTCGCAAGCATGGCCCGTTTTTTAATTGGCATAGGCAGTGCATTTGCCTTTGTTGGCGCATTAAAATTAGCAGCTGATTGGCTGCCAAAAAAGTATTTTTCTCTTTTTGTGGGGCTTTGTACGTCGCTGGGTATGTTGGGCGCTATGTTTGGCGAAACAGTCATGGGATGGATTGTGGATCATTTGGGCTGGCATCCAGTCATTACCGATAGTTTATGGTTAGGCACAATATTAATTGGTCTATTTTTATTTTGCGTTTTTGATAAACGTGAATTTAGTAATAAAGTTGAGCAATCAAAACCACTGAATTTTAAATTATTGGGCCATTCGCTAATACGAATTATGTCATCAAAAACCGTATTGCAAGCGGGATTTATTGGGTGTGCATTATATTTATCATTGTCTTTATTGGCGGAGCAATGGGGAAATTCTTATGTTCAAAAGGCCATGCATATTAATGCGGAATCAGCGAGTTATTATATTGACATGATTTTCTTAGGTTGGTTTGTGGGATCTCCTTTTCATGGATACTTATCTGAGAAATTGAAATCACGTCGACAATTATTGTTGTATGGTTGTGCAGCGTCGATTATTGCATTTATGCCGGTGATTTTATTTCCGCAATACTTATCACACTGGATGTTGGCAACGCTTTTATTTTTATTTGCGTTCTTTTCAAGCTGCGAAATTGCTTGTTTTGCTATTGCTAGTGATTTGGTGGAATTGCGACTCACTGCAACTGCGGTGGGTTTTATGAATGCATGTGTCATGGTCAGTGGTATGATTGTTCAGCCTCTGTTTGCGTATTGCTTAAATTTATTATCAAGCGATCATCTGATTGTGCATTACAGCGTCAGAGATTATCAAATTGCATTATTAATCATTCCGTTGTTTTTAATTGTGGCGTTTGTTTTGTCGTATCGCATGAAGGACAGTTATGGAACGAGTGATGTTGTGTAGAAGCGCTCATGTAAGTGAGTGCGAAAGCAAGTAGAACAATGGTGATTCTTTCATCGCGCTTGCTAACGCAAGTGCTTCTAAACTATATCATTAGCGCGTACTCGCTGATGGTTTGTGCCAGTGATAAAGTTTAGAAGCTTTCGCGTAAGCGAATGCGAATGCAAAAATACATTTGTATTTAATCTATAAATTCATTATCCTAAAAAACTATGAACCAAGACGAATTAAAAATCCAAGCTGCCAACGCCGCACTAAAATATATCTCAGAAAATAATTTTGTGGGCGTAGGATCTGGCTCGACAGTGAATTATTTTATTGATGCGCTCGCAACCATAAAACACAAAATAAAAGGTGCGGTGGCAAGCTCACTCGACACCGAAAAAAGATTAAAAGCGCATGGCATTCCCGTTTATGATTTAAATTCTGTCGATATGTTACCGATATATATCGATGGCGCCGATGAATTCAATCGTTTTAAATATTTAATTAAAGGCGGTGGTGGTGCACTGACGCGCGAAAAGATTTGTGCTGCCACAGCAAAACAATTTATTTGTATCGCAGATGAATCAAAAGAAGTCAAAGTGCTGGGGAAATTTCCATTGGCCATTGAAGTCATCCCAATGGCGCGCGGATTGGTTGGCAGAGCCATTGTTAAATTAGGGGGGATGCCTGAATACCGCGCAGGATTCACCACAGACAATGGCAATATTATTCTCGATGTGCATCAATTAGATTTAACCAACCCAATTGAAATAGAAGAAACACTCAACAACATTACAGGTATTGTTTGTAATGGCATCTTCGCAAAACGCGCAGCCGACAAAATACTCATAGCCGGTCAACGAGGCATTTCTGAAGTTTAAGCCGCTTCTTCTTTTTGATTTGAGCCTTCTGTTTTAATTCGCTCAAATACTTCTTCACGATGAATAGCAATGTGTTTTGGCGCTTCAATACCAATACGCACTTGATTACCCTTCACTTCCAACACTTGAATCTTTATTTCACCGTCTTGGATAAACAATCGTTCACCAACGGAACGCGTCAATACTAACATTAGATTTTACTCCTCAAAACCGTCCAAATCCCAACACTGTGCCGCACCGAAGTTAAAAACGGGCATATTCTGACACACCCATTACAACGACGCAAAACATTGCGCCGTCATACAATACCAAGTAGATATTAAGGTTTTATTAATAGATTGTTGTGATTGTTATGCAGACATGCTCAATAATTGAGCAGCATGATCCTGACGAGTTGCATCGCATTGCGAATGGGTAGAAAAAGTCAGTGACAATTTTTCTCGCCACTCATGTTGCTTTTGTATTGCCAACGTTCTGGTTTCCACAATGAGATCTAAAAAATTATTCGTGCCATCACCTTCTCTTCGGAATTGCTGTGCAATTTGATTTAAATGATTAATCACCCCTGAAAAAGCGGCTGAAATTGAGCGCTCATCTTCCATGTGCCTCAAATGATGAACCACGAGTTTTTGTAAATTCTGCAACGCCATTAATTTATCGGTATTCACAGAATGATTATTGATATGCAGATCAGGAAAAAAAAGAAGCGTTTCTTTAAATCTTTTAATGCCTACTTCTTTAGCAAAAGCAGCTTGCTTAATTTCTGAATATGACAATGCATTTTGTAGTATATTTTCTAATTCAGTTTTTGAAAAATCAATGTGGAAAACAGCGCAAGAAATGTTATTTACCAATTTCAAATCAAGGATATCAGGCTTTTTAACATCAGTGTTTTTAAATGCTTCCACTAAGGATGCTTTTAGAATAATAGCGCGAACTGCATGCCATACTGCTTCAACGGTCTTTGAATCACACACAGCAAGACGAGAACACGCTTCGCGCCATGATTGTCGACTACCCATCCAAATTATTTTTTTTCCGACACAGTTTTGCAATGATCTCAATGAATCAATATTTATTAATTCTGCAGGTGTTTCTAATAACCCATTCATTATTTTTTTTAAAAATTTATTTAATTCGAAGCTATCTGATATGTCTTTATTTTTTTCAAATAATCCACACAGCCATATTCCTCTTTCAAATGACCACACCTTCGCGTTAACATGACTATCCAGGTCATTATACAGCCGAGATGACAGAAAACCCGAAAAACGCCGATATTTTTCACCAGTTAATTCTCCATTACCAGCAATCTCATCTATGGCTTCATTTTTTAATATCTCCAATGCATCATGCAGGTCATCAATAGCAATCTCTGGCCACACAAGTTTAAGCGTCATAAATTCAGTGTTTGCTTTTTTAAATTGCGATTGTAAAATTAATTCGGAGATATAATATAATTTCTCAAGTTGTTGCAGATCGTTTTGATCGTGCGCATTAGAGTATCTACTTTTTACGATATTTTTTACACGCTCACATATCGTGCTTTCAATACAACCTGCCGCGCGCAATGTTTCCAACGGTATTCTTGCCCACTCAGCCTCGCAATATTTTTTAAAATAGTGATTATCACTAGAGGAAAAATGAAAAAATGAAGATCCACCGCTGATTGCGCGACGATTTGCACTCAATTCTTGAAGTGATTCAACATTGGGATTAATACCCGAGTGTTTAAAAAACGCTTCGATTAAATTATAGCGTAAAAATTTTCGTTCGCCGTTTGATCCGGTCAATTTTTCGCGATAAACAACATATTTTAAATAATGTGGGTAGTATTTTATGAGTTGGTTGTTATAACGATCTACATTTTCATCGCCAATTTCTTTTAAAAATAAGTATGAGTTAATAATTTTATCTTCATGCGCTTGACGCTCTTGCTCGGTGTTTAAATCATTATTGATAAAGTCAGGGGAATCAAAACTGGCGAGTGTAATATCAAGTCGGGCAATCGCTTCATTTCGTCTGCTCACCATATTTATATCTGAATCGCTGAGCAATCTTGACATTGTTCGTTCCTTTTTATTATCAAAATATGATAACACTTTCAAAAATACGCACTATAATTATCTTAACTCATCTAAGAGTGGAATTTAGTCCGTTCTGTAACGATTTGATTTTGCTGGTAATATAAAAAGGAGGAATTTATGCAAGTAGCAGCGCAAATCACATTCCGTGGTTTACCCCATTCAGAAGCCGTAAAAGAACACATCCAAGAAAAAATCGATAAATTGCATCAATTTTGTCATAACATCGTGTCTTGCCACGTTGTTGTTGAATTTGAAAATAAAAATCAACACCGTGGCAATTTGCACAATACGCGTGTCAACATCGCTGTGCCAGGACGTGAAGTCGTGACAACACATAATGAAGCAGAAGATCTGTATATTTCGATACGGACTGCATTTGATGATGTGACGCGACAATTAGAAGAATATGTCAAAGATATGCGCAATGGCAAAAATCATCAACCACTCATATATGGCAAAATCGTGCGATTATTTAATGGTGATGGTTTTGGATTTATTGAAAGCGAAGATGGTACGGAATATTATTTCAATGCCAATCACGTGTCGCAACCTGATTTTCATAAGCTCAGTGTGGGAATGCCTGTGCATTTCGTGCAAGAAATGGGGCATGATGGACCGCAGGCGCATCGGGTGAAGTTGATGGATAAGACGGTGGAGTAATCCCATAATCCCCCCTAACCCCCCTTTTAAAAAAAGGGGGGATAGTCCGTGCTAAGGCAGAATTTACACCAAAGATTAATTACAGAGATTCATTGATGAATTTGTTTGAGAACGAAAAATTGCGGCTTGGTCTTTTGAAAATGGATCTAGCGGTATCAGCAGAAAAACAGTCAACACTCATCGCTTATTTGCATTTATTACAAAAATGGAATAAAGCCTACAATCTCACTGCAATTACAGATTTTGAAAAAATGATTTCATATCATTTGCTTGATAGTTTGTCTGTTGTGCCTTATTTAACCGGTGACAATATTGTTGACGTGGGAAGCGGCGCGGGATTGCCAGGCATTCCACTCGCCATTTATTTTTGCGAAAAAAAATTCACATTGATTGATAGTGTGGGTAAAAAAACGCGATTTATTGCTCAAGCGGCGCGAGAATTGGGCTTGACAAATGTACGCGTGATCAATGGTCGCGCGGAAGAATATCAAACAGCACATTGCTTTGATACAATGATTGCTCGCGCGGTGGCCTCGATTGATGATTTGGTGCAAATTTCCAAACATTTGCTCGTAAAAAATGGGAAACTGTTGATGATGAAATCAGATGTGTCGCAAGAAAAAATTATTCAGCCGCATCGAACCATTGAATTAAATGTGCCTGGCGTTGATGGACATCGATCACTGGTTATTATGAATAATGAAAATTAATTAACTTACATTTAAAGAATTATTGTCATGACAAAAATAATTGCGGTGGCTAATCAGAAAGGTGGTGTTGGCAAAACAACAACCAGTGTCAATTTAAGCGCATCATTGGCTGCGATTAAGCGGCGTGTTTTGTTAATCGATGCGGATCCACAAGGCAGTGCCACAGTGGGTTGTGGTGTTAACAAACAAACTGTTTCTGCGTCATTAAATGAAGTGTTGCTTGGCACGACAGAAATTGCTGATGCTACGGTCATAACACGTTGGGGTTTTTCTTTGTTGCCGGCGAATGGCGATTTAACTGTTGCAGAAGTGCGTCTGTTGCAATCAACAGATCGCGAGCAAAAATTAAAAAAATGCATAGCCACCATCGCAACCCATTACGATTTTATTATTATCGATTGTCCGCCTTCGTTAAACATGCTCACTGTGAATGCGCTTGTGGCGAGTGACAGCGTTTTAGTACCTGTTCAATGCGAATATTATGCGCTCGAAGGCTTAACCAGTTTACTGTCTAGTATTGAAAAAATTCGTCGCACCGCAAATCCTGTTTTACAATTAGAAGGCTTATTGCGAACGATGTACGATGGACGTTCGCGATTAACGGTTGAGGTGTCTGAACAATTACTCGCGCATTTTGGTGATAAAGTTTATCATTCTGTTATTCCGCGCAATGTACGTTTGGCCGAAGCGCCCAGTCATGGAATGACTGCGTTAGGATATGATAGTCGTTCACAGGGTGCGATTGCTTATTTAGCACTCGCCAGTGAAGTGATTCGCAGACAAGAGCAAACTGTGGGAGTGGAAGTGTGAGTATAAAAAAACGCGGTCTCGGTAAAGGATTGAGCGATCTCGGATTAGGTGCACTATTAGGCGATTTAAAAACGCCAGAAACATCGGTTGATTATATTGAAGAAACACCTTCGCCTTCAGTAGATGGTCAATTAAAAAAATTGCCGATGAATGCTTTAAAACCGGGGAAATATCAACCACGCAAAGTAATGGCGCCGGAAGCATTAGAAGAGTTAACAAGCTCTATTCGCACGCAAGGTGTAATTCAACCGATTATTGTGCGTCCGATTGAAAATAATCAGTATGAAATTATTGCGGGTGAACGTCGTTGGCGCGCTGCGCAATTGGCAGAGTTATCGTATATTCCCGCTATTATTCGCGATATTTCTGATGAAAATGCGATGCTGATGGCATTGATTGAAAATATTCAACGTCGCGATTTAAATGTCATGGAAGAAGCCGGTGCATTAAATCGATTAATGAATGAATTTAATATGACGCATCAAGCGGTTGCTGATGCGGTTGGAAAATCGCGCACCAATGTCACCAATATTTTGCGCTTATTAAAATTAAATGCGCATGTGCGCGGATTGGTTGAAACTGAAAAATTGGAAATGGGTCATGCGCGTGCGTTATTAATATTGGATGAAGAAAAACAAACATTCGCTGCAGACAGTATTGTTTCGCGCGGATTATCGGTGCGCGAAACAGAAGATTTCATTCGAAAGATGATGAGCGGCGCATCAGATACGCGCTCATCACCCCCACAAAAAACGATTTTGCACACACTGCAAGAGCGTTTAACGCAAAAATTCGGCGCGAAAGTGAATGTGATGCAAAATGCGAGCGGTCGCGGAAAAGTCATTATTCAATATCGCAATGAAAAAGAATTGGAAAAATTGTTGGCGTATCTTTCGTAGAGACGTTGATCTATCGCCTCTCTAGGGTGCGATTAAAAGTGTAGGTTGTGCAAACACTGAGAGAGTGATCAATGATATGACTGCCGAAGACAATCACTTGATAGCGAGTGGGAACTTGGATGTGTCTTTTTTCTCCCGAGCGCAGTCGTGTAAACAAAAAATTTCTCTGCAACTTCCGCGAGGGTGAAAAATGATACGTCCAAGTAAACCACGAGCATCTCGGTATTTCCCGCAGTCATATCATGCATGAACGGACGGATGTAAATGTGTTCTTTTAGCCGCTTGTTCGATATGACTGCATCATTGGCGAGATGCTCGTGGGTTACTTGGACGTATCATTTTTCACCCTCGCGGAAGTTGCAGAGAAATTTTTTGTTTACACGACTGCGCTCGGGAGAAAAAAGACACATCCAAGTTCCCACTCGCTTGATAGTTCATTGTGGTTGCAGTCATATCGAACGCGCTGTTTCAGCGTTTGTACGACCTGCGCTTTTAATTGCACCCGCGTCTCTACAAAAAATCGCAATTCATTTAAAAGAATGATAAATTACTATCTGCCTGTAATTATAAAATAGAAATGGACTTCTATGCCTAAAATTATTCATTCACTTTCTTTAACCGCTTTATTGTTTTCTTCGATGGCAATGGCGCATGTAAAACCAGTAATAACACTTTCACTCGGTGTCGACAGCGCCAGCTTTACTCAGAACAACCCCACCATTAATTTTCCGTCATCCATTTTTAATACCTATGTCAGCACCAATTCATCTGACGGAAAATTTTTGGGTGGACTTTTTCTCGGTGCTGAATTTAATGTGAAACAGAATGTATTTTGGCAGCTTGGCGTTAGTTATTATCAAAATTATGCTTTTCAACCGAGTGGCGATATTTATCAATTCGGTAGTTCCGCCATGGATAATTCGGCATATCAATACAGCTTAACCAGTCGTCGTGTGTTAGGTGAAACAAAACTGCTTTGTACTGTTAAAAGCATTTTTCATCCTTATGTGGATGTAGGGCTTGGCGAAGCATTTAATACATCCAGCAGTTATGCGGAATATCCTTATTATTTCTCAGGGGGTGCTGCTGTTGTTCCCATGTCACCACCGTTTGCCAATAAAACAGTGGATAATTTTACGTATATGGCGGGATTGGGTGTTGATATCGATGCAAGTAAACATATGCGAATAGGTTTGGGTTATCGTTATGTTGATTTGGGAAAATCGAGCTTAGGTACAACGCCAATAGAAGTGGGCACAACCACATTGCAAAATAGTGCGCTCACCAGCAATGAATTTTTATTGCAGATCAGCGCTATTTGTTAAGGATGACAAAACACATGAAAAAAATTATTTTAACCGGTATTTCCAGTGTTTTTAGCACATGTTGTTTGGCAGGTGTGTCACCGATTTTTTTGGCATCACCCAATCTTGCGCCACCATCCACATTAATTAACGGTCAACAAGCCGCGACTGTTTATCAAATCACTAATAATACGACAAGCACAATTGACAGGACTTTTGCTGATATTGGTTTGACATTAATGCCGGCCGGTGCAACGCCGGATACTACGCCAGTTTCTTTGCCGTATTCACAATACTGCAGCAATCCTTTTTCATTAGCGCCAGGTGCAAGCTGTTTGTTGAAAGTGGATTTGAATAGCAGTGGTCTTGGAACCGGACTTTCTATGGGACCCATTGTGTGTCCTGTTCAAGGTGTGGGCGTTGATTGTGTTCAACCGTCACCATCAGATCAATTGAATGTCACCGTTACCACACAAGCAATTCCACAAGATTGCAATTCCAATACGGCGAATTTTAATTATGAATTGGCGCAGCCTTTAGATTCAACGGACGCATCTCAAGGTGACGGAACTGCGTGGGGACCTGCAAGAAGCACGACGCTATCTCTTAGCCCATCCAATCCTAATTTAGCCAGTTGCGTGACCACGACTGCGCCATCCACGTCAGCACAAGTCAGCTGGGAACAACAACGTATCGTTGCAGCTGCAACATACTGGATCGCGCAAAAATTAAATTATTGCCATCACTACAATCCAGATTGGGCAACGCCTGTTGCTGGTCGTGGTGCTGCGGGTAGCGCAGGAGGTTATTGCAATCCAGTAACTGATATTGCACCTGGAACACCCTATTACGGACAAGAAGCGCGATGGAACTATACCGGTATTGGTTCTGAAACAGCGAATAATTGGGTGAACAACAATCAAATGTGGTATGGCATGGATTGCAGTAATTATACGGCTTTTCTTTATAATTTCGCATTTGGAGCGAACACTGCCTTGGGAATTCCGTTTGATAGCAAGACGAATTATCAAGCAGGACAAGTGGGTTGCCCAGGCAATCAAAACTGTTTTGATGATTTCTTGTCGCCCAATCAACAAAACCAAAATAATAGCAGCACCTATGGTGGAGCAGGAAAAAATTACACCGGCGTGTATTTAACCAATTCTGACAGAGCCGGCGCTTTGGTGTGTGTAGATGGCTCGGTTGATCCCTATAGCGCGGTCACTTATACGGGGGGAAATAAGCCTACTTTGTGTGCGGGTCATGGCGGTTATCTTTCAGCAATCGACAGTCGCGGAGGACTCACAATCACCGTTACCGCAAATCAATTGTCTACTGTATTAAACCCGGGTGATTTGCTCTATATCGCTGGTGGTGGCGTGGATCCGCGTGGTAATAGCAACAATCCAGATGGCAGCAGCTCCGAAGTCACGCACGTGGTGATGTGGACAGGCAAACAAGTGGGATATGGCACCGGTCAAATCAATCCCTCATTAATTGCACCGGATGATATTTGCCCAACGAGCCTTAGTCCAACGGGTTGGCAACCTCAAGTGGGTGACTGGGTAATTACCGATAGCCATTATCAAGGCGCCGATTATCGCGTTCTTACATCTTGTTTTTATTTGAATAATTTATGGGGTGTGCGCCGCGTAATTAATTAGAAAAATCCAAACGCCATTTTCAAAAACGCGTGGTGGGAAGTAACGATCTTTAAATCACTGGCAGCGAGATTTTATCTTGTTTTTCTGCCGTTAAGAAAAATGCAAGCGCATAAATGCAAACACTGAAAATCGCAATCACCACAAAATCCATTCCAAACGGAATTAATTTTGTGCCGCCAAAACTGCCAAAATAGCTAATTAACGTAATGCCGATTAAATAAAATATAACCCAACAACCCCGCTTAAAATTTAATTTTTCGCGCGAGGCAAATCCTTTATTTTTTAAAAATGTAATGCCTAAAATAATGTAACCGATGATAAATAAAATCATAATTTTATAAACAATCGTCCAACCCGACCAATAAATTAAACAATTACAAATGATAAATGCAATCACACACAGCACATGCATAATTTTTTTTGACTCTGATTTTTGTTGTGTTAAAACCATTAATGACAATGGTCCCACAACATAACCCAACACCAAGCAAGACACCAAAAATCCCACCATATGTTGCCAACTCGGAAATGGTAAGAAAAATAAAAAACCGATAATCATATTTAATATTAATGCGCGAACCGGCGTACCATTTTTAGAAAGCTTCATGAAATAGTTAGGAAAATAGTGATTTTGACACATCGCATAGGTGATGCGCGATGTTGCAACTGATTGCACCAATGCAGTGCCAAACGGTGAAACGATCGCATCAAAATATAATGCTTTTACAAAAAATACAAAACCAAATAAAGTTAATAATCCTGCGAACGGTCCTTTATCGCCGACAAAAGAAATCATATTGAATCCATGCGACAAACTATCAGCAGGTAATGCGCCAATAAATGCAATTTGCACTAACACATAAATAATCATGCAAATAAATAATGCGCCGAAAATTGCGATAGGAATCGCACGTGCTGGATTTTTTGCTTCTGCCGCTAATTGCACAACGGGATTAAATCCAATAAAAGAATAAATCACGCCAGCAAGTGGCAATGCGACAAAAACACTTTTTAATCCAAACGGCATAAAGCCATAAGCTGTTGTAAAATTTTGCATATGAAAATGTGCGGAAAATAATAATAATGCAGCGCCAATCGGAATAATTAATTTAATCGCCAAAATAATATAATTAATGCGCTCATAGGTTTTCATCCCCATGCCATTAATCAATCCAATAATAATCATGCCTATCGTTGCAACCCATAATCCATGGGCTGTTAAGACAGGTGATGCTGTGTGCGTCATCAAACTCGGCAAATAATTGGTGCTGTACTGAATCACAGCCATTGTTTCAATCGGCGCAACCGCAACCCATGCGAGCCACGCAATCCACGAAAATCCAAATCCAGCAAAATGTCCGTGTGTTAATTGAAAAAAACGAACCGTGCCGCCCGTGATGGTCACCCTGCGCGTAAGAATCACAAACGTACTTGCGACGATCATCATTAAAATACCGCCGATGATCCACGCGACAATCGCCGCGGGTCCTGCAATTTTTGCAGTTGCAAGCGGACTCAACAGCCAGCCGGAGCCAATGATACCGGCGACTGCCGATGCTAATAATGTAATGGTTTTAACGGATTTAGGCAGGCTCATGATTTATTATCCAAAATGAAGCACGAAATGGTATCATAATTTTCGGGAAATTCGATGTTATAGTTACTCAAACAGGAGTTCTTATGAAAATGGGTTGTGTTGTGAACACATTGATTTGCTTAATCATTGGCGCCGCTATCGGTTCGGCAATTACTTATTATCAAGTAAAATGCAAAACGAGCGGTGTGAATATTCGGTTAGACAATGGTGCAGCGGGTCCTGGTATTACCGTTACTAAGACGGGGAATACGAGTAATTAGTTATTGCGAGAATGGATTGGTTCAACCATTCTCGTTTCAGGACGTGACTCACCCACTACTTCATTTCATTGAAAGTAGTGGCGAGTACCGTTACCTAAAAGCTTGGGGCTCAGTCAAAAAGATGGTCGCAGAATCCTCGCTATAGTTATATGGTTCATGACGAAAATATGGTTTACGATGAAAAAAAGATGGCTCTCCAAGAGAAGCAGGTTGTTGTCGCGCCGAAGACAAGTCCTGAGTAGCGCTTGCAGCTGGGGAACCCTTTACTGATGACAATCCTTCAAGCCTAAATATCTCGCTATCACACAATGAGATAGCCATTTTGGGCATATGTATCCTACGGAATATATCCCCCCCATCCTATATTGCTCTATCGCTTTTTCATTATTTCCCATGAGTAGGTAATACTTGGCTGATATCATATGGGTGCTTGCTGCACACTTCATATATCCACGATAACGATCCTCTGCGTCGCCTGGAGTGACGTTCTTTTCTTTGATGTCTTTCATTTTTTCAGCAGCAGTCATTTCTGCCACTGCTGACTCATGATAAAGAGACGCAATTTCTTCAAATCTCGTAAAGTTATCTGGTTCGTCGTTTGCAACTTCTTCGGCCAACCTATCAGCTTGATCTCTCAACTCCTTCGCTTTCTTTGCATAACCTATCCATTCATTCGCTTGACTTATTACACGTGCCGAAGGCCTCATATTAAATCTCCAATATTTTTCAAAATTGTTTCAATGTCTTATAAAACGCATCGTACTATTCAATTATTAAGAAAGTATTAATTGTGGGGACTGGTTGGTTCGACTACCCCCGCTTCAGGACGTGGCTCAGCGTGAGGAGTGTTGTTGTTTGAGTCTGGAGCATAGAAAACGACCCTCGAAGAATCATTTTTATATGGCTCATAACGAAAAAAGACGGCCGTCTGTCAACAACACGTGCCGACTTCTTATAAAGATCTGCAATTTTTCTGAATACCTCAATGGCATCGTCTTCTGACACACCCACAAGAGATGATTTGGCCAAGCCATCCGCTTCATCTTTCAATTTCAGCGCTTGTTCTGCTCGACTCATATTAAATCTCCAAAGTTTTAAATTGTTTCAATGTGTTATAAAACGCATCGTACTATTATTAGGAAAATACCAATGTACTTTGCAATGTGGATAACTCTACCGTTAGCCATTAAAACTGTTCGATTCAATGAGCTTATGGTCGCAACCCATTGAATCAACAAATCTGTAAAAATAACGCATCTTAGCCGTTTTTTTGACACAAGACAAAGAGTTATCGTTTAGCTTAATTTAAATAGGCGAATAATACACACCAATAAACCTGTGGATAACTCTTAGGATAACTTTGTAAGAATGCATGACAAGGTTGTGGATAACTATTTTATTTTGGCATCCCTTTGAATCCGTTGCGGTATCAGGTAAAACCCATTATACTCGCCGCCATTATCCGTTGTATGAAGTTGCGGGAATGTGCTGTGCATCCCGTTTTTTATTTGGGATGTTTTTTCAGAATGAGTGCAAGCGAATCATTAACCAGCGCAGCTTACATTGAGCATCACCTGCATTATTGGCACAGCAGTGGTGGCTCATTTGATTTAGACACACTGAGCATTTCCATTGTCATCGGTATTTTATTCTTATCCATTTTTTATCACGTTGCACGCAAAGCACACTCAGGCGTGCCCAGTGGCTTGCAAAATTTTGTCGAGTGGGCGGTTGAATCAGTTGATAACACAGTCAAAGATGTTTTTCATGGCGAGAGTGCATTAATCGGGCCCTTATCACTCACGATTTTTGCGTGGGTTTTCCTGATGAGCTTTATGGATTTAATTCCGGTTGATTTATTGCCGCGCGCGGCAGAAGCGATGGGCGCACCTGCATTTCGTGCTGTACCCACAGCGGATTTAAATCAAACATTCGCATTATCATTGTCGGTATTTTTCTTAATATTTTTTTACAGCATAAAAATAAAAGGGTTGCGCGGATATACCAAAGAAGTATTGACAAAACCTTTCGGCATTTGGCTTTTTCCGATCAACATTATTTTTCGCATTATTGAAGATTTTAGCAAACCTTTTTCACTGGCGTTTCGATTGTTTGGCAATTTATTTGCGGGTGAATTGATTTTTGTTTTAATTGCTGCATTATTGCCATGGTGGTTTCAATGGTTACCAGGCGGAATTTGGGCAATTTTCCATATTTTAATTATTACGTTGCAAGCATTTATTTTTATGATTCTGACGATCATTTATTTAAGCATGGCGGCGGAAAAGCATTAACAATCAACTAACGAGGAAATAGTAATGGAAAATCTTATCGCATCAGTCTCAGGCTACACCGTCATCGCGGTCGCAATCTTAATTGGCTTAGGCGGACTGGGCATTGCCATCGGCATGGGCTTGCTGGGTGGAAAATTTTTAGAAGGTGTTGCTCGTCAACCTGAGTTAACCAATATGTTGCGTATGCAAATGTTTGTCGTGATGGGTTTGCTTGATGCGTTTGCGGTGGTGTCGGTTGTTATCGGTTTGTATTTCTTGTTTGCGAAAAATCCGATTTTGGCAGCAGCGGTGAAAATGGTAGCGGCAGCGAAAGGCGTTTCGTAGAGACGTCGATTTATCGCGTCTCACATCTACGCGATTTATCGCGTCTCTGGATATATAGCGGAGTTTATTTATGAACATAAACCTAACCCTCTTCGGCGAAATGCTCACCTTCGCCGTCTTCGTCTGGTTCACCATGCGTTTTGTATGGCCACCATTAATGAAAGCCATGGATGAACGCCGTGAAAAAATTGCGGCTGGATTAGCAGCGGGTGAAAAAGGTAAGCATGATTTAGAGCAAGCTGCACTTACCGTTGCGCAAATGCTCACTGACGCAAAAGTGCAAGCGGGGCACATGATCGAGCAAGCCAATCATCGTGCAAACCATATTATTGAAGAAGCCAAAGCGCGCGCACGCGAAGAAGGCGATCGCTTGTTAGTCATTGCAAAAGCAGATATCGCTCAAGAATATCAATCAGCGCGTGAAAAATTAATGACAGAAATATCTTCGTTGGTTATTACGGGTGCAGAAAAAGTATTGCAACATGAAATCAACAAAAGCGCGAATGATAAAATTGTTTCCGAAATGATGAGCGCTCTATGACAACCATTCACTCTGCATCAAGACCTTACGCAAAAGCTGCGTTTGAAGCTGCAAAAACAGCCAATCAATTGTCGATGTGGTCGAATGCGCTAAAACAATTATCACTTGTTGTTCAAGACTCGCAAATAAAATCGATTTTAAAAAATCCAACCTACACCAAAAAACAACTCAGTGACTTATTGGATTCATTTTTGCATGCTGTATCCGGCAATGGATCAAGCAATGGATTTGTGCCGATTGAAAATTTTATTCAACTATTAGCAGAAAAAAAACGATTAGCCATGCTGCCAGAAATTTCTTCATTATTTGAAGACGCTTGTGCAAAAGAATCAGGCTGTCTTGCATTAACAGTAACCTCTTCATTTGAAATGGATGCGCTTCAAAAAAATAATGTAACAGAAAAATTATCAAAACAATTTAATTCAAAATGTGAGATTGAATTTAAAATAGATAAAAGTCTTTTGGGTGGATTATTGATTCGCTCAAATGACTGGGTATTAGACGGCACCGTAAAAGGTGCGTTAGAGAGATTGAGGGCGCACATATGACAACACCACACATTCAACCATCTGAAATCAGCGATATTATTCTTTCGCGTATCGAAAATTTCGATATCAAACCTGAAATTCATACGGAAGGCACTATCGTTAGTTTAAAAGATGGCGTGGTTCGTATTTATGGTTTAAGCGATGTCATGTATGGCGAAATGATTGAATTTCCCAACGATACATTTGGTCTTGCATTTAATTTAGAGCGCGATTCTGTCGGTGCGGTTGTGCTGGGACCTTATGAGCATTTGCAAGAAGGCATGACGGCTCGTTGCACGGGTCGTATTTTAGAAGTACCCATTGGTGATGCATTATTAGGTCGCGTAGTGGATGCACTCGGCAATCCAATTGATGGAAAAGGCCCGATAAAAACAACACTAACAGCACCGATTGAAAAAATTGCACCTGGCGTTATTGAAAGACAATCAGTGACGCAACCTGTACAAACAGGTATTAAATCAATCGATGCGATGACACCGATTGGTCGCGGTCAACGTGAATTAATTATTGGCGATCGTCAAACCGGTAAAACTGCGATTGCAATTGACACCATTATCAATCAAAAAAATTCTGGCATTAAATGTATTTACGTAGCGATCGGACAAAAAGCATCTTCTGTTGCAACCGTGGTTCGCAAATTAGAAGAGCATGATGCGATGAAACACACAATCATTGTGTGTGCCAATGCATCCGATGCAGCATCATTACAATATATCGCCCCATATGCGGGCACAAGCATGGGCGAATATTTTCGTGATCGCGGTGAAGATGCACTTATTATTTATGATGATTTAACCAAGCAGGCGTGGGCATATCGTCAAGTGTCATTATTGATGCGTCGTCCGCCAGGTCGTGAAGCGTATCCTGGCGACGTATTTTATTTACATTCTCGTTTATTAGAACGCGCATCACGCGTCAGTGCCGAATATGTTGAGCGATTTACAAACGGTGAAATAAAAGGAAAAACAGGTTCTTTAACTGCATTACCGATTGTTGAAACACAAGCCGGTGATGTATCCGCATTTATTCCCACCAACGTGATTTCAATTACCGACGGACAAATATTTTTAGATGTCGGATTATTTAATTCAGGTTTGCGCCCTGCTGTTAATGCCGGATTATCTGTTTCACGTGTCGGTGGTGCCGCACAAACAAAAATTATTAGAAAACTCGCAAGCGCAGTGCGTATTTCGCTCGCACAATATCGTGAACTGGAAGCATTTTCACAATTCGCTTCTGATTTGGATGATGTGACGCGCAAACAATTAGAGCGCGGTCAACGCACGATGGAAGTATTAAAACAACCACAATACGCGCCATTATCAGTCGCACAAATGGCGATATTATGGTTCGCGTTAGACAAAGGTTTGTTGGATGATATTCCGGTGAAAAAAATTGTTGATTTCCAAGCGGCATTATTATCGTATTTGAATGACCAACAAAAAGAATTAATTGCATCGATTAATGCGAAACCGGAATTTAATGATGATGTTGCGAAAAAGATGACGGATGCGATAAATAGCTTTAAGAAAACATATATTTAATCGTAGAGACGTCGATTTATCGCGTCTCAGATCTGCGATTAAGGCATCGGTGATGACCAAAGATTTGAGACGCGATAAATCGACGTCTCTACGAAAATAACAGAGCAAAGAATGTCGACAGCTAAAGAAATTACAACGAAAATCGGCTCCATCAAAAACACGCAAAAAATTACACATGCGATGGAACTGGTAGCAGCCAGCAAAATGCGCAAAGCACAAGAGCGCATGACGATGTCGCGTCCGTATGCTGCCAAAATTCGAAGTGTGATTAGTCATGTTGCAGCGGCGCATGCTGAATACCAACACCCTTACATGCAACACCGTGAACAAATAAAACGTGTTGGATTTATTGTTGTCACCACTGATCGCGGATTGTGTGGTGGATTAAATGTGAATTTATTCCGTAAAACACTCATGGAAATGAAAAAATACAGCGATCAAAATATTCCGTCCGATGTTTGCGTGATTGGTCGAAAAGCAGAAAATTTTTTCGGAAATTTTGGTGCCAATGTTTTAGGTTCTGTCACACACATCGGCGACAAACCAGTTATGCAAGATATTATCGGCGTTGTGAAAATAATGCTAGATCGCTTTGACGAAGGTCAATTGGATCGCGTTTATATTTGCGCCAATGAATTTGTAAATACCATGATTCAAAAACCCTTTGTGCGACAATTGTTACCACTTCAAAAAGAAATGCCCAATGAAAAAACGGATCAAGAAAAATTTTTAACAAGAGATGATATCAACAAACATTGGGATTATTTATACGAACCGGATTCCGCAAAAATAATATTAACCCAATTGCTGATTCGTTATATCGAATCACAAGTATATCAAGCGGTCATTGAAAATATTGCTTGCGAACAAGCTGCTCGAATGATCGCAATGAAAAACGCAACAGATAATGCAAAAGAAATTATTAAAGAATTGCAATTGGCATACAACAAAGCAAGACAAGCAGGTATTACACGCGAAATCGCGGAGATTGTAGGTGGTGCTGCGGCATTGGAATAAACACTGAGAGAATGATTGATGATATGGCTGCCGAAGATAACAACGTGATAGCGAGTGGGAACTTGGATGTGTCTTTTTTCTCCCGAGCGCAGTCGTGTAAATGAAAATTTCTCTGCAACCTCCGCGAGGGTGAAAAATGATACGTCCAAGTAAACCACGAGCATCTCGGTATTTCCCGCAGTCATATCATGCATGAACGAGTGTAATTGTACATATTGAGGAATAAAACTATGAGTCAAAATCAAGGTCAAATCATCGAAATCATCGGCGCCGTCGTCGATGTCGAATTTCCAAGCGCATTTATTCCCAATATTTATGATGCATTGCACGTTGATGAAAAAAATCTCGTACTCGAAGTGCAACAACAATTAGGCGATGGCGTTGTGCGCACCATTGCAATGGGTCCTACCGAAGGTTTACGCCGTGGATTAGATGTTAAAAATACCGGCGCACCCATCACCGTTCCTGTCGGTGAAAAAACATTAGGACGCATCTTAAATGTATTAGGTGAACCGATTGATGAAGCAGGTCCGATTGACACAAAAGAATATTTACCCATTCATCGCGCAGCGCCTTCATTTACCGATCAAGCGAACAGCACAGAAATTTTAGAAACCGGTATTAAAGTACTCGATTTAATTTGCCCGTTTGTCAAAGGCGGAAAAGTCGGTTTATTTGGTGGCGCAGGTGTTGGAAAGACAGTCAACATTATGGAATTAATTCGTAATATTGCGGTCGAACACAGCGGTTACTCTGTATTTGCTGGTGTGGGCGAACGTACCCGCGAAGGCAATGATTTCTATCATGAAATGAAAGAATCCAACGTATTGGATAAAGTATCCTTGGTTTACGGACAAATGAATGAGCCACCTGGTAATCGTTTACGCGTGGGTTTAACTGGATTAACCATCGCTGAAAAATTCCGCGATGAAGGCCGCGATGTATTAATGTTTATTGATAATATTTATCGTTACACATTAGCGGGCGTTGAAGTATCTGCGTTGTTAGGTCGCATGCCCTCTGCAGTAGGTTATCAACCCACACTCGCCTTCGAAATGGGTCAATTACAAGAACGTATCACCTCTACAAAAACAGGTTCAATTACGTCAATCCAAGCGGTTTATGTACCTGCTGATGACTTAACAGATCCATCACCTGCAACTACATTTGCGCATTTAGATGCAACAGTTGTGTTGTCACGTCAAATCGCCGAGCTAGGTATTTATCCTGCGATTGATCCACTCGACTCATCCAGCCGTCAATTGGATCCGTTAGTTGTGGGTGATCAGCATTATCGCGTTGCGCGTGGCGTACAAAGCACTTTGCAACGTTACAAAGAGTTAAAAGATATTATCGCTATTTTAGGTATGGATGAATTATCCGAAGACGATAAATTAATTGTAAAACGTGCGCGTAAAATTCAACGCTTCTTATCACAACCATTTTTCGTTGCGGAAATTTTTACCGGCGCGCCTGGAAAATATGTATCTCTATCAGATACGTTAAAAGGTTTTGAAGGCATATTAAATGGTGATTATGATCATTTGCCAGAACAAGCGTTTTATATGGTGGGATCGATTGAAGAAGCCGTTGAGAAAGCCAAGACGCTGGAGCAAAAATAATAACCATGAAAACTATCACCCTCGACATCGTCAGCGCCGAAGCCTCCATTTTTCACGGCGAAGTGCGATTCGTCTCCGTGACAGGCGCTGCCGGTGAATTAGGTATTTACCCTGGTCACGCGCCATTATTAACCACTTTAAAACCAGGACAAATTCACGCTGTTTTAAAAGATGGTAAAGAAGAAGTATTTTATATGTCAGGCGGCATGTTAGAAATTCAACCGAATGTCATTTCAGTTTTAGCAGATACTGCGTTACGCGCTGATGATTTAGATGAAGCTGCCGCATTAAGCGCAAAATTATCTGCAGAAAAAATATTGCGACAAAAAATAGAAGGTATGGAATATTCACGCGCATTGGCAGAATTGGCAGAAGCTGCAGCGCAGCTGAGAGCGATTAGTACGCTTCGCGATAAACTTAAAAAGATGCATTAAGCAGGAGGCACCCATGACATTAAGCGTCGTCATTCTCGCAGCAGGGAAAGGAAAAAGAATGGTATCCAAACTGCCTAAGGTTATGCATCCTTTGGGCGGAATATCTTTATTAGAGCGCGTTGTAAAAACAGCCGAATCATTACATCCGAAAAAAATTCACGTCGTCTACGGTAATGGTGGTTCAGCATTACCAGAAGCATTACCACACTTGCCAGTTCATTGGGTTTTTCAAAAAGAACAGTTAGGCACTGGGCATGCGGTCATGCAAGCATTACCTTCTTGCGATGATAACGAAAATGTATTGGTTTTATATGGCGATGTACCGGTTATTTCAGAGCATACCTTGCGGCAACTATTAGATGAAACACCGAAAAATGGCGTTGGTTTATTGGTAACCGTATTAGAAGATCCCACCGGCTTTGGTCGTATTGTGCGTGATCACAAAGATAATATTGTTGCGATTATCGAAGAGAAAGATGCGTCGCGCACACAGCGCGCCATCAAAGAAATTAATACCGGCATCGTGACAGCGCCCGCAAAATTTTTAAAACAATGCTTACCACGCGTTTCAAACAATAACTCACAAAAAGAATTTTATTTAACCGACATGATTGCGCTTGCTGTTGAAGATGGCGTACCACTACGTGGCGTTATTGCAAAAAATTCAAATGAAGTGCGCGGCGTTAATGATTTATGGCAATTAGTAACGCTCGAACGTTATTATCAAGCAGAACGCGCACGATCATTAGCATATAGTGGCGTAACGATTATGGATCCTGCACGTTTGGATATTCGCGGCGATGTCAGCATCGCACCATCCACAAAATTAGATGTGAATGTGATTCTCGAAGGTACTGTAAAAATCGGTGAAGGATGCGATATCGGCCCCAATGTTTTTATTAAAAATTCAACGTTAGGCGCGCGTGTAAAAATCTTTGCAAACAGCGTTATTGAGGGCGCGATTATTGACGATGATTGTGAAGTGGGACCTTTTGCCCGCATGCGCACTGGTACTGTCTTAAAAACAAAATCAAAAGTGGGTAATTTTGTTGAAACTAAAAAAACAACGCTCGGTGAAAACAGCAAAGCCAATCATTTAACGTATTTGGGTGACGCCACCATTGGCAAAAATGTGAATATTGGTGCGGGCACTATTACCTGTAATTACGATGGCGTTAATAAATGGCCCACAAAAATTGGCGACGGCGCATTTATTGGCTCTAACACATCATTAGTTGCACCGATAGAAATCGGTGAAAATGCAACGGTCGCCGCAAGTTCTGCCATCACTAAAAATGCACCTGCAGATCAATTGACAATTACACGCGCGAAACAAACGGTTGTTGAAAACTGGAAACGGCCAACCAAGAAAAATAATTAATATGCGCCGCATTCGAATTTATCATACGGGTGACTTACGTTCAGGCTTAACTGTCATGTTGGATGCGAGCGCAAGTCATCATTTGTTGCAGGTATTGCGAAAAAAAGCCGGCGAACGTTTTTTTATTTTTAACGGTCAAGATGGCGGTGAATTTGATGCGACATTGGTTTCTGCTAATAAAAAAACAGCTTGTGTAGAAATCGGTGCATTCTATGAGCGAAAAACAGAGACTGATTTATCGGTTCATTTGGGTCAAGCAATCTCACGTAGTGAACGCATGGATTATGCGATTCAAAAATCCGTTGAATTGGGTGTTGCTGAAATTACACCCTTGTTGACAGAATTCTGCCAAGTACAATTATCTGAAAACCGTGTTGAAAAACGTGTGGCACATTGGCAATCCATCGCTATTTCTGCTGCGGAACAATCGGGGCGATGTGTTGTACCAAAAGTGCATTCACCTATTTTATTTTCGCAGTGGATACAGAAAAATAATGCCTTAAAATTAATTTGTTGTCCCAGACAAGGTAATAAAAAATTATCCGTTGATGAATGTTCAAAGAATATATTACTGACCATTGGCGCCGAAGGCGGTTTTAGTGATACAGAAATTAAAAATGCACTTTCACAAAATTTTATAGCGATGTCACTAGGTCCGCGCATTTTACGCACAGAAACAGCAACAGTCGTTGCATTAACTGTATTGCAAGCACTCGCGGGCGATCTTTAAGAAATATAAACACGAATTTTTGTGAGATATTGCTTATATGCCTGTCAGCATCTCTTGTCTCATTTACTTATGGGCTTGTTAAAAGTATTCAACCTGATAAATTGACTCTTACTGAGCAATATGGATAATTGCTCTGTGGAACAAGAACAACTCGGAAAGTTCTCTTCAAGGGAAAGGTTCTAGGGACAGAACACGTTGGTATGGATTGCCAAAAAAAAGGGTGGTGTAAAAACCACCCTTTTTTCTTCATAAAAAGTGCGTGTTCATGACACACTACCTCATGGAATCTGAATTAATTTTAAATACTGATGGCAGTATTTATCATCTTAATTTGTTACCAGAAGATATTGCAGACACCATTATTTTAGTCGGTGATCCCAATCGCGTAAAACAAGTCTCAAAATATTTTGATCGCACTGATACGCAGAAATCGAAACGCGAATTTATCACACATACCGGTACCATTGGCAAAAAACGTATAACGGTTATTGGCACGGGCATTGGTGGTGGCAATATTGATATCGCGATCAATGAGCTAGATGCGCTCGTGAATATCGATTTAAAAAAACGATTGATCAAAGAAGATCATCGTACCTTACAAATTATTCGATTGGGAACCAGCGGTGCTTTACAAGAAAATGTGCCAGTAGATTCATTGCTTGTTTCTTCTTTTGCAATTGGTCTTGATGGATTACTGTCATATTACGAATGGGAAAATAGCGATGATGAAAAACAATTATTGCAAATTTCGCGTGAACATTTTTCACAATTACCTGCACTGCAATCATTGTATGTTGCTTCTGGCGCAAGTGAATTAATTGCTTTATTGCTTGAAAAAAATATCGGTTTTTCTGGCATCACATTAACTTGCCCTGGATTTTATGGTGCACAAAACAGACAATTGCGCGCACCATTAATGGAGCATGATCTTTTTTCAATGGCAAAAAAAATCCATTTTAAAGATCAAGTGGTGACTAATTTGGAAATGGAAACCGCGGCAATTTATGGTTTAGCGCGGATATTGGGTCACAAGGCGTGTTCGGTAAGCGCTATTATTGCCAATCGATATGCGAAAACATTTTCTACAGATCCGGATAAAATTATTGATGACATGATTCAAAAAGTGTTGGGAATTATATGTGTTCATTAAAATGCACACACTTGGCGTAGAGACGCGATTTATCGCGTCTCAGATATGTGAATAACCATGAAGTGGGTCATAGATTTAAGACGCGATAAATCGCGTCTCTACGCATACGTCTCCACAAACGCCAACACCAACTGCTTCAACTTGTCTGTCGCCAATTTCACACCTGCCAATGTTAATTCATGACTAATTTTTTGTGTGCTTAATCCCGCTGCCATATTACTCACAACGGAAATCATCGCAACACGCAGTCCACAATGATGCGCTGTGATAATTTCATTGATAGCAGACATCGCAACCACATCACCGCCCATCATTTGAAACGCACGAATTTCCGCAGGTGTTTCAAAGCTAGGACCCAGTACTGCAAAATAAACACCTTGTTTTAAAGCAATATTATTCTCATGCGCGATGGATAATAATTTTTCACGCAATTGGGGATTATGCGCATCATCCATGCCGATAAAACGAGGACCAAAATCATCTTCATTGTGACCACACAACACATTCACGCCTTGAAAATTAATATGATCTTTAATTAATACCAAATCACCCGGTGCAATATCATCACGCATTGAACCTGCAGCGTTGGTTATTAAAATAGATTCGCAACCAATTAATTTCAGCGTGCGAATATATGTTTTTGCAACCACATTTGAAACACCTTCATAGTAATGCGCACGGCCTTGTAAAAAGGCAACGGGCACACCCTTTAATTTTCCCAAATATAAATTGCCGGCGTGACCCACAACATTGCACGGCGGGAAATCAGGTAAATCACCGTAAGGAATTTTAACAACGTCTTCTAATAAATCGGCGAGATCACCCAAACCAGATCCCAGTGTCATTGCTAATTTTGGTTTAAATCCAGGTGCTTTTTGTGCAATAAATTTTGCAGCAGCAATAGCAGATTGTGTCATTGTTTTTCCTTTAATTTATGGGGTCCAAAAGCATAAGGCAAAATTTCCATCAAGCTTTTACACTCGTATTTACCCTCTAAAGTACACAGATGAATCAGCGTATTCGGTGACGCGAATTCCGACAATCGCTGACAGCAAGCGCCACAAGGCGGGCAAATTTTATCGTCTTTGACCAACACAAGCACTTCGGTAATTTTACGTTGTCCTTGTGTAAATAATGCACCTATTGCACCAACCTCTGCGCAGAATCCTACACTAAAAGAGATGTTTTCAACATTACATCCCGTAAATATTTCGTTATTTTCAGCGCGTACACAAGCGGCTACGTCAAAACAAGAATAAGGCGCATAAGCATTTTTAAGCGCGGTTTTTGCGGCATTTAGCATATCAGCAGGTGGTGTTTTCAATTCATTCTCCCGTATAATCATGTGACGGGCATTATAAACGGATTTTAGCTATGTTCGATACACTAACAATGATGGCATATCTTTTAGGGGATGACTCGGGATTAACATCACGCATGCGTTTACATGCGTCGTTTCTAAATGCTCAAGATCAGGCCTGCGTGCAAAATACAAAATCTCCGGAATTAAAATGGTCTGGTGTGCCACCAGAGGCAAGTTCACTTGCGTTAATCATCAAAGACGAAAAACCACAAAAATCATCGGGAAAAACGCATTATTATTGGATCACCTATAATTTACCAGTGAGCGCAAAAGAATTACCCAACGACAGCAATGATCATATCAATCATAACGATGAAGGCGTGAACAGTTGGGGACAAAAAAATTATCATGCGCCGTGTTTTGCGCACAACGCATACCCCGTTGTTATAGAATTATATGCGTTGGATAAACGAATGGAAGCCCATCAAATCATGACGGGCGAAACGGTTGAGCATAAAATCAAAGGACATGTGCTTGCTAAAACACAGGTTTTGGTTAAGGGATGTTTGGGCTAGTAGCAGCTGCTGTGTCGAGATATGCCGAGGTTGGAGATGCTGCAGACCATCGTGGGTCACGCCTCAATAAACCTAACTGGGTTCTTAAGTTACAAATGATAGGGCTATCCAGCTCTATAGAATCTTGTTGTTGAGTGTTGTTTGAATCTAAAAACAAAGTTATTGCCTCTTGTATCTGATCCACAGTTTTAGAATCATTCACCGTTGTTTGCAAACCTACACATTCAGCAGGCGTTACTATTATTCTGGACGGCATCATGCGTGGATCAGTATTTGAAAAATACGAACCTGTACTATGCTCAGCAATACAATACATAACCGCATATCGAAAAGATAGAAAAAATAATTGTTGCTGAGCAAGCACCAATAAATCCCCTGTACATCTTCTTGGATCCGATAAAAAATTACGTAACACTGTGATATTCCGACCATGCACCGCCCCATCATCACTGGGTTTTATTTGTTTAATAATGGTTTGTAAAATTCTAGCAGGTGTGGCGGGATTTTGAAGTAGTAATGCTTTAATGTTGTCATCACAGTATTTGTGCTTCATAATTGCAAAAAAGACAATGTGATTAGTTGTTCTTTCAGCTAAAACAGGTAGTAAGTTCTGGATAAAATACACTTGATCTTTCGTTATGAGAAGGTCTCCAGTGTGTGGATCGCATTCCGGCTGCGTTGCTTCATAAAATCCTTTCTGTTCATCAACATAAAAGTGGCACATAGTTTCATTAGCAATATGCATACTGTCAAAATTATAAAAAATTATCCGCCAGAATGGGAAGAGTTGCCTTTTAGCAATATTTTGCACATCTTCTTCCGTTCCACCTGGAACATTGCTCGCCTTAACCATGTCAACACGACGTAGAATTTCCTGTGACAATTTTCGCGCTTCTTGTTGTTCTGGTCGTTGTGGCAATCGGCTTCTATAAATCCCAGCAGTTATCTCTCGCATTTCTTTTTTTCGTTTTAGCATTTTCACGCCCGTTATATTATGAATTTTAAACACAGTATAAGCGTGATACATTAAAAAAATATTAACGCGTTAATATTTTAATTATATATCAAATTATCAAATAGATAGATCACAGCCACAAGTTGTTTAAACTGGGTTATCAAGTCTGTTTCTTGGGAGTACTCTTATAAACAATGTACGTTAAAGAAGTATTAACAGGGGGTTAGGCTGGTTACAGTTGCTATATAGGCGTTGTTTGAAACCATTAATGGATGCAGTCTGGTTTTAACATCTGATGGCATTAATTCAAATAACCTTATTTGTAAATTTAAAATGATCTTTTCGCCAGTTTCTCCGCGTTTATTCAACGCTAAAAATTGAGTTATTTTATCTTCTAAACCACTTACGGTCTCACAGTCATCAATCGCATCAAGTAAAATTTTACATTCATTAAGCATTACTTTTCTTACATATGACATCATACGCGGATCAGCGGTCGGAACAGAGTGACTGCCATGCTCTAAAACACAATCTATAATGTTACAGCGAAACGAATGAAAATAGCGGTACTCTTTTGCTTCCATACCACGTTTTGAACCAAAGGTATGAAGTATCTTTCTGAGTGTTTGAAATAGATCGCAACGAAGCGAGATATTTGTTGGTGATAGTAAATAAAACGTTACATTTTTTTCTACAGTTATTTGTATTAATTTTCTATACAAAACGCCAAATATCTCATTAAAAATTTCTTTCACCAACATGAGATTTAAAATAAATCTATCATCGCCGCGTCTATTTCTTTCACATACAATACTTGCTACGGCATCCTGTATCAATTTTTCTTGTTGCTGGATATGTTCTTGATGGTTTAAAAACAAGGAAATCCCAAAGATGAATGCGGCCTTGTTAAGCCCATCCTCCCCAAAACAAGCGAGTGCAGCTAAATTATAGTCAATATCATGAATATTGATTCTACTTCTTTCTCTGTGTATTTCAGCAGTCACCCGAGCTTCGCTTACAGAAAGAGTGTTGAGCGCTTCGTCTGGTTTATTTTCAATGGCGTCATTCTTTGATTTAATGTTAAATATCTTTTCACCCTTGGATAAAATTTCATTATTCACACTGGCGACACTGATAAAGTGCATAAGAAGTTGCTCTAAAGTTCGCATATCTTCTGTTGAAAACCCAATGTCGCTCAATTCTACAAATGCCAAATCAGCCACAAACTGTTTAAGAGATGATATAAATTCCGATTTTTCGTCGCTACTTAAAAAAGAAAAAGATCGTCTCATTTTTATACCTGTATTATTGCAATGACCGCTGCTTGAATGGCTGAAAGTAATTTTTTGTCTAATTTGAATTTTTCAAAACACGTTTCTCCCGCTGTTTTAATTAACACAAAATAAATACGCTCACCTATTGTTTTTTTATCTTTCTGAATAAAATTGATAATACTATCCAGGTTTATACTTTTCAAACAGTGTAAAATTGTTTTATCAAGCAAATCGGGGCATAAATCATTTAAAAAATCTCGCTCGGTTTTATTCAGCATTTTTTGTTTATAACTTAATTCATTTGCTAGCATCATTCCAATAACCACCGAGTGTCCGTGAGAAATTTTATAGTGCGATAATGATTCGATGGCGTGACCTAATGTGAATAGTTGGGGACAAAAAAATTATCATCCGCCTTGTTTTGCGCATAACGCATACCCCGTTGTTATAGAATTATATGCGTTGGATAAACGAATGGAAGCCCATCAAATCATGACGGGCGAAACGGTTGAGCATAAAATCAAAGGACATGTGCTTGCTAAAACACAGGTTTT
>JABDDR010000002.1:0-43146 GCA_013287505.1 Gammaproteobacteria bacterium | reverse complement strand
GCGTTGGATAAACGAATGGAAGCCCATCAAATCATGACGGGCGAAACGGTTGAGCATAAAATCAAAGGACATGTGCTTGCTAAAACACAGGTTTTTGTTGAGGGGTGCTTGGGCTAGCTGCAAATGCCTCAATATACGTTGAATTTGGAGATGCTGCAGACCATCGTGATTCACGTATCAATATACCCAGCTCGACTCTTAAGCGAGCAGTCATCTCCTCTATAACAACAACTTTTTTTTGGGTATCCGATTGTAAAAACGCAGTTATTTTATTTTGTATTTCATCTACAGTTCTACAAGCATTCACCGCTGTTTTCAATTTTGAAAATTGAGCGGGCATTATTCTTTTTCCAAACATTGAATAACCTAAAAAATGCAAACCTTTGCTACATTCCTCAATACAGCATATAACTGCATTTTGAAATTCTAGAAGAGACAATTGATTCCGAATAAGTGTCGATACTCCCTTATATTTTGGATCCTCAAAAAGATTTTTTAATGTTATGGCATCCATTTTTGTGATGATGGTTCTTGAAAATTCAGTGGGCATATTAGGGTTTTGAAGCAGTAATTTTTTTATGTTAGGATTACAGTCTGTGTGCATCATAATTGCGCGAAGGATTAGGGGATTATTTTCTCTTAGAGCCAAAACAGGTAGTAAGTGTTCAATGAAATACGTTTGATCTTTCGATATATAACTATTAAAACGCTCTCCAGTGGATTCGTTTATAAACAGGACATTTTGCTTAGTGGTGAGCCCATATAATTCTTTCTGTTTATTGTCATCAAAAAGACGCATGGTTTCATTGGCAATGGATATACTGTCGAAATTGTAAAAAATGATACTCCAATACGGCAAAGCTTTTCTTCTAAAAAAATTTTCCGCATCTTCAGCGCTCGAACCTTTAAGATCACGATCTACCCAGTCTTCACTTGACTCTTCAGTATCTGACTCTTCAGTATAACTCCGCCTCATCTGTAAACCCCTTATACTATATTTTTGAGCAGTATAAGCAATGTAGATTAACGAAATATTAATATTGGAGAGATATCAATCAAAAATGTTTTTTATTGATGTTTATCAAGACAATACACCACTTCTTCGTCTGCAACCTGCTCAAAATCCACATACCAATCGCCCACTGACATTAAATCAGGTGGTTGGTACAGACAGATAACATCGTCAACCAATTTCTTCATTTCATCGCAAATACCTTTATCCGCAACAGGAATGGCGATAATTATTTTTTTGGTGCCTTGCGCTTTGATTGCGTTAATTGCTGCATGCATAGTAGCGCCGGTTGCGATGCCATCATCCACAATAATCACGATTTTATTTTTTACATCGGGCGCGGGTTTATTTTTTCGATATTTTTTATTTCTCTGGCGCAATTCATTTTCTTTTTCTGAAATAATTTCATTTAATTCTTCTTTTGAAATTCCAGATTGATTCAGTAATTCCTCATTAAAAATAGGTTTTGTATTGATTGCTATTGCACCCATGGCCAATTCTTCATGAAAAGGCACGCCAATTTTTTTAACCAGACATAAATCCATTGGGCATTTTAGTTTTTCAGCGACAGGGTCGGCAACTATAGCGCCGCCGCGTGGAAGCGCGAGAATTAAAACATCTTTTTGATTGGTGTATTTTTTTAATTGGTCTGCGAGTAATGTGCCGGCCGCAAGTCGATTTTGGAATTTCATATTCTGCGTCCTTAAACATTACATTATATTGTTTTAAATGCTATTTGAATATCTAAAAATAATTGTTCATCGATCTTAAATTTCTCAAAACACGTTTCACCTAACGCCTTTATTAACACAAAATAAATATACTCACCCATTGTTTTTTTATCTTTTTGAATAAAATCAATAATGTTATCAAAATTTATATTTCTCAAATACAATAAAACTGATTTATCCAGCAAATCGAAACACAATTGATTTAAAAAATCTCGACCGGCCTTATTTAATAATTTTTTTTGATAGCTTAAGTCATTCGCCAATATCATTCCAATAACGACTGCCTGTCCATGAGAAATTTTATAATGTGACAATGATTCGATGGCATGGCCCAATGTATGACCATAATTCATGCTGCGACGATAATTTGTTTCAAATTCATCTTCCTCAACAACGGATTTTTTAATACACAAAGCAGCTTCAATTAAATATCTAAAACTGTTTTGAGATGTCACGTTTCCATGCGTCACATGTGACTGGTATAATTTAATAAAATATTCCCCACCAATAATGCACAACTTCAAAATCTCACCCAACCCGGATTGAATGTCATTTCTGCTTAGCGTTTTCAGAAACTCTGGATAAATAATTAGTTGTGTTGGGGGTGAAAATAAACCCAATTGGTTTTTTGCATTATTATAATTAATACTTGCTTTTCCACCAATACAGCTGTCACACATTGAAAGCAGTGTTGTTGGAAAATAGTGCCATGGAATGCCACGTTTATAAATTGCAGCAACAAATGCACCCACTTCCTGAGTGATACCACCACCCACAACAATTAACGCTTCATTTTTTGACAATTCATTTTTTTGGAGAAAATTAAGCACTGCGGTTACACCGTCCAATGTTTTAAAAAACTCAGTGGCATCTGCAATAAAAATTCTTTCTGGTGAGATGTTAAATTCTGATTGATACAGTTTGAAAATATTTTTATCAATCAACAAAAGATTTTTTTTATTTTGATTAAGAAGATTGGAAATTTCTAAAACGGGCGAACTGTTTTCTTTAAAAGAAACCAAATAATCTTTTAAAGTTGAGTGTATAGAAAATTGATTGTCGCGAATTAAATGCGGATCGCAAAAAAAATCTTTATGATCAATGACAAATTTAATTTTAGCCACTATTGACTAATTTATTCGTACGGGCACTTCACAGTGTTTTGAACACCAGCCATTGTGGCACCAGTTATAACATTGCGCATTAGTATTTTGTGATTGCGCGTTTTTTTCTTTTGGATTTCCGGTATAGCTGGCGCAGCTGGACAAAATTAATACGATTGTAAAAACGGGAATTATTTTAATAAAAGAAAAAATGTGACGCATTGTTTTTCTCTCGGTTGTTATTTTTTAAGAAGATGCGCATGTGTTGGGATTCACATAGCATCCACCAAACCCACTGTTGTGACGACAAGCATCTCGCGCGCCGTTAATCGCAACTTGCTTGCTAAATGATGTCCAATACCATGTGCCTTGCTTTGGTTGAGGTGTATTTTTTGTGTTCTTCACAACAGGAACTGTGTCGTGTGAAAAACAACGCCAATACACTCTGGGCGGGAAGCAAACAACGGGGCATTCTTTGTGATTGTTATTTGGAATGCATTGGTCTTCTACAACCGAGCGAGAACCATCGCGTGTAGACGCATATTGATTCCACACAGCGCCTTTTGAGCTTGTGGCAGTGCAGTGCCATAGCGTATCCGCTAAACACGCCGTAGCGCAACTCACAGCGAGTACAAAAATTAAAAATCGCTTTAGCATAAAACCTCGGTGGTGCAATATTCGCACATCATACTGGTAACTTAATTTTGAAACAACGTTATTATTACATATATTTTATATTTAGATATTAGTAGTAATAGTGTGAGCGATTTTCTGTGGATAAGTGATTTGTTTTGTATAAAATCAATGAGTTATGATTAAGTTTATGGGGGTCAATAAGTACTGTTTAGGTTGTTTGTATTTCTGTGGATAACTTTTCGAAAAAAATACACACAGTTATATACAGGGGATATACGGGGGTTGTGCACAGGAAAAATCTATAAAAAGACAATGAGGATGCGAATTTATTTATGAGGAGATGGAAAGCTGGACCCTATCTCTTTTTCCGCTCAAGAAATGGGCCATCCATGGCCCGGTCCCGAAACATCCTGTTTCTATTCGCTGCAAAAGAGATAGGGATCCAACTTTCCATCAACTGATTTGATTGCGTCAAACAATTGCTCACGCCTTTTGATTTATTCGCGCTTTTATTTAAATTAAAAGCGCCCCTCACGGATTTTAAAGTATCACCGATGCAGCGGCGTTTGTTATGGTTACGGGTAGTGCTCGAGGGGCGTCAATGTCATGGATGACATTGGCGAGCCCCCATGGATGGGTTCACGGCGTCCCCGAGAGTGCTACCCTAACCATAACAAAAAGCAAGCGGTTGCGTGGTTTGTTTAAAGCGAGGTTTGTTTAAAGCGAGCGGTAAAAATAGATTTATTTTTAAGAAGTTTTCTGAATAATCGCATAATAAAACCCATCGCGATCACGCTCACCTGTTAATACTTGCTGTCCATACTTCAAGCAAATTCCCCAAGAATTATCGATAGGAATAATTTTTGCATCAAGATGTGACGATAAAAATGAATCAACAACATTTTCATTTTCATCAGGAAAAATAGAACATGTTGTGTAAATTAATTTTCCAGATTTATTGAGCGTTGGCCAAACGGATTCAAGAATTTTTAATTGCTGCTGCGCTAAACTTTTAATATCTGTTTTTTTACGTAAAATTTTAATATCAGGATGACGACGAATAACGCCGGTTGCAGAACAAGGCGCATCCACCAATATGCGATCAAAATAATCGCCATCCCACCAAGCATTCACATTACAAATATCTTCTGCAATTAACGTGACATTTCTTTTAGGCAGTTGTAGACGTTTTAAATTGTCTGATACTTTTTTCAGCCTGGTTTTATGAATATCCACACCAACATATTTTTTTATATCATGACAAAATTCTAAGATATGTGTTGCTTTACCACCAGGCGCAGCGCATGCATCCAAAATGCTTTGCCCTGATTTAATATCTAAGTAATCAATGACTTTTTGTCCGCTGACATCTTGCACACTAAATAATCCCTCTTGAAAACCAGGTATTTTTTCAACAGGAAGTGGTGCGGGCAATAATAATGCGTAGGGTAAATCTGCCACGCGTTCATAAATAATATTTTGCTCTGATAATAACTTTTCGAAATTTTCAATCGTTGTTTTTGTTTTATTGACACGTAAAAATAAGGGTGCTTTTTGATTATTTGCTGTTAATATTTTTTCCCAATCGTTGGGCCACGCCATTTTTGTTTTTTCAATAATCCAATTGGGATGGGCATATTGTGCAGTAATTCCCCGTGTTTTAAGCACGCCCTCATTATTTTTTTCAATTGCCATATGTAAAATTTTATTGACCAAGGCAGATGCCCAGGATTTTTCTAGTACGCGCGTTGCTGTTACAGTTTCGTTAACTAACGCATAATCAGGTACATTCATATAAATTAATTGATATAAACCAACACACAATAAACACTCAATATCTTTATCTTCTGGTTTTAAAGGGGTTTTTAATAAATCTTTTAATAGTGCTTGTAATGAAATCCAATAACGGATGGTGCCAAAACATATCTCTTTGATAAATCCATAATCATTGGCGTGAGGCTTTAATTCGGGATTTAAAAAAGCGTCGGATAAGGAGACGCCTTGATAGCATACTTCTTCGATGATGGTGGCAGCGATGGCGCGGGAATTGCTCATGATGGCAGCAATGAAATGTCGGCTACTTTACCCAGTAAATTGCCGATTTGTTTGAGTAAAGCCAAACGATTTTGTTTTTTATTTTCATCGTCGACCATTACCATAACAGAATCAAAAAATTGATCGATCGGTTCTTTGAGTGTGGATAATTCTGATAGCGCTTTTTCGTAATCTGCTTTTTCATAGAGTGCATTGACGGCATTTGCACAGATATCTAATTTTTTATCCAATTCGTGCTCTGCTGGAAATTCAAAATATTTACTATGCGCGCAGGATAATTTTGTGGTTTGTTTTTTTAAAATATTGAGTACGCGTTTATTGGCTGCAGCCAAACTAATTGCTTCAGGCAACTTTTGAAAATGCATCACTGCTTTTACACGTCGATCAAAATCAAAGAGCGAGGATGGTTTGCGTGCATTGACCGCTTCGAAAACTTCAACCGCAATACCTTGTTCAATGTAATATGATTTTAATCGACCCATGATAAAATCAAATGTGTCATTAATCACATTCTGATTAGATAATTCTACCGCAAATAATTTTTTAGATTCTTTTAATAAACCCAGTAAATCAATATCTAGTTTTTTTTCAATTAAAAGACGCACAATGCCGTGCGCCGTTCTGCGCAGTGCAAATGGATCTTTGTCACCTGTGGGAATTTTTCCGATACCGATGATACCTGTCAGTGTATCAATTCGATCGGCCAATGCTAAACAAACACCCATTTCTGTTTGTGGTAAAACATCACCTGAAAATTTCGGTAAATAATGTTCTCGGATTGCTGTGGCAACATTTTCTGATTCTTGATCGTGTAACGCGTAATAACACCCCATAATGCCTTGCAGGTTAGGAAATTCGCTTACCATGCCTGTGACTAAATCACATTTGCATAATTGTGCTGCGCGTTTTGCATGCGCATTTTCCAAATTTATTTTTTTGGAAAGATGGGTTATTAATTTAATAAGTCGCTGTGTTTTATCACCCAAACTGCCGAGTTGATCTTGAAAAATAATAGAATCAAGTTGCGGCAATCGATTTAATAATGAGCGCGATAAATCTTGTTGATAGAAAAATGCGGCGTCAGATAATCGTGCACGGATAACACGTTCATTTCCCGCAACAACCATCTCCGGATTTTTGCTCATAATATTGCTGGTTAAAATAAAATATGGCAATAGCTGATCATTTTTATCTACGACAGGAAAACATTTTTGATGTGTTTTCATGGCAGTCATTAACGCTTCTTTGGGGACTGTTAAAAAGCTCTTATCAAACGTGCCTTTTAATACGACGGGCCATTCAACCAATCCCGTGACTTCATCCAATAAATTCTCATCAACAATTACTTTTTGATTGTCATTTTCTAAAGCGCGGATTGATTTTTGAATGACGTTTTTACGTGCTTCGAAATCTGCGATCACAAAACCTTGTGAGTAAAGCAATAAATTATATTCGCTGGGTTTTGAAATGCGAATGGGTTTTGGATGGTGGAATCGATGACCGAGTGTGTCGCGCGTTGTTTTTTGACCCAAAATCTCTGCGGGAATTAATTCATCACCAAACAACATAACAACCCAATGTACGGGTCGAATAAATGAGGTGGTGTGATTTCCCCAGCGCATGGGTTTTGGAATTGAAAGTTTTGAAATCGCTTTAGATACAATCTCAGGAAGTAATTCTTTGGTTTGCTGCCCTGGTTTTTTTGATACACAAAATAAACGTTTTCCTTTGGGTGTTTCTTTTGTTTCTAATTGATCTACTGAAACGCCGCATGATTTTGCAAATCCGATGCACATTAAAGTGGGTGTGCCATTTTTATCGTATGCTTCTTGTAGTCCAGGACCTTGGCGTTCAAAGGATTGTGCGGGTTGGATGGTGTCTAATTCATTTACAATAATTGCTAAGCGACGGGGTGTTGAAAAACATTTTATATTTGTGAATGTTAATTTATTTTCAGATAATAATTGCGATAGTTGTTCGCGTAAATTATGCGATAACGTTTGCTGCATATTTGCAGGAATTTCTTCGCAGCCGATTTCTAGTAGAAAATCTTGTTTATTCATAATTCAATCATTCATGATAAATAAATTCAGTAATCGTTCGATATGACAGGCGCAATTATCGATCTGCTCGTGGGTGACTTGGACGTGCCATTTTTTCACTCTTACGATATTGATAAGCACTTCTATATAAAGTACCGGTAAGAGTGAAAAAAAGACACATCCAAGTTCCCACTCGCATTCAGGTTCATATTGTTTTGCCTGTCATATCTCACTCGCACATAGCGAAGCAAGTTAAAAATCACGTTAATAATGGAAATCCAAGTGCTTCGCGCGCGGCATAATAAGCATTCGCAACACCAAAACTTAAAGTGCGTACACGTAAAATAAATCGTTGTCTTTCTGAAACGGAAATGGCGGCGCGCGCATCCAATAAATTAAATGTGTGAGAGGCTTTTAAAACCATTTCATAAGCGACCAAGGGTAGTTGTAATTCGATAAATCGTTTTGCCTCGGCCTCATAAAAATCAAATAATTCAAAATATTTTTTTGTGTCGGCATGTTCGAAGTTAAAAGCAGACATTTCAACTTCGTTTTGATGAAAAACATTTTTGTAGGTGATAGTGCCCGATATATTTTCGGTCCAGATTAAATCAAACATGCTGTCTTTGCCTTGTAAAAACATCGCCAGACGTTCTAACCCATAAGTGATTTCGCCTGTGACAGGATTGCAAGGTAAACCGCCGATTTGTTGGAAATAAGTAAATTGCGTGATTTCCATGCCATCTTGCCAAACTTCCCAGCCTAAACCCCAGGCGCCTAATGTGGGCGATTCCCAATTGTCCTCAACAAAACGAATATCATGCAACAAAGGATCAATGCCCAATGCGCGCAATGAATCTAAATAGATGTTTTGAATATTATCTGGCGACGGTTTTAACATGACTTGAAATTGATAATAATGCTGGCCACGATTGGGATTTTCGCCGTAACGCCCGTCTGTTGGACGACGCGAGGGTTGCACAAATGCGGCATTCCACGGTTCTGGTCCGATAGCGCGTAAAAATGTCGAAGGATGAAAAGTGCCTGCGCCCACTTCAAGATCGAGCGGTTGTAAAATGACGCAACCTTGATTTGCCCAAAATTGTTGTAGTGTGAAAATGATTTCTTGGAAGGTGAGTGGTTTTTTAGAGGGATACATAAGGCTTCTTCATAGAGAAGAGACGCGATAAATCGCGTCTCTACGCCAATTTTATTGCACTGATTTAATTTGTTCTTGTAAATTATCCAGCGAAGTAGCGCCTGGAATATAAGCAAATTTTGTTTGTGCTTTATTGCCGATAACAAATGTTGGCGTACCCATTACTTTAAGTTCTTGCGCTAATTGAAAATTATCTTTGAGTTGTTTTTCAATTGCTGGGCTGTCCATATCTTTTTTCAGGGTTGCAACATCTAGCCCTGCTTTTTTCGCAATTTCCATAACACTTTCTTTCGTCAGTGGATTGCTGGTCGTTAATAATAAATTATGGAACGTATAATATTTATCGGGTTGCATTGCAGCGGCCAACGCAGCTTTTGCAGCATACTGAGACATACCACCAAAAATCGGCAGTTCTTTAAATACCATATGTAGATTTTTGTCTTCCGAAATTAATTTTTCAACTTGTGGTGCCATTTCACGACAGTGTCCGCATTGGTAATCAAAAAATTCAACAAGTGTTACCGCTGATGTTTTGTTTCCTATGCTGGGTGATTGCGTATCGTCAAACAATGCAGTTTTATTTTTTTGGATGGCAGACATCGCCGTTGTTTGCATTTGTTTTTCTTGTTGTGCTTGCAATGCTTGCGATGCTTCAACAAGTACTTGTGGATTGCTGATGAGATAACTTTTAATAATGCCCTGTAACTGATCTACTTGTGCAGGTGTAAATGATGAAGTTTGCATTCCAGTTGTCGGTGTTGTGTCAGCTGCAATTGCCGCGCCACCGAGACACATGAGAGCGGTAATGGCAATCGAAATGAGTGTCCTATGCATTGTTTTTTTCACGGGGATTGTCCTTAAATTGTTTGTTGAAAAAGAAGTATTACCACTATAACGAGTTCATAACATAACTTCAATGCGGTTTTTTAAAAAACCCTTTAGTTGCTGGAAACCATTGCTGATTGATGATAATCGGTTGTTAATATGTGGATAACATTTTTATTTTATTTTAAATCAATCAGTTATAAATTTTCTTTTTGTGGATAGAAAGTGGTGATTTTTGTGAAGAATTAGGGATAAAGTAGTGAGAGTTGATTCACGCACTGCCGGGTGTGCTACCGTAGATCTTCGCAACAAGCACATCGCTAAAATCGAAGCGCTACAGAGGCGCGTCCCGGTAAGGCGCGCGTTTTGTAGAAAGCTCAACACCCAGTGCGTCCCATCAATAACGATAATATTCCGGTTTAAACGGCCCTTTTTTATCAATACCTAAATATTTTGCTTGCGCTGTTGTTAGCGTTGTTAACTTCGCGCCGACTTTCTCTAAATGTAATTGCGCTACTTTTTCATCAAGATGTTTTGGTAATACATACACTTTTCTGTCGTATTTTTCGCTATTTTTCCACAATTCCATTTGCGCGAGCACTTGGTTGGTAAATGAATTCGACATTACAAAGCTCGGGTGTCCTGTTGCACACCCTAAATTCACCAAACGTCCCATCGCTAAAAGAGTGATGCGTTTTCCATTGGGAAAAATAATTTGATCTACTTGTGGTTTGATGTTTTCCCAAGTGTATTTTTTTAAAGACGCCACATCAATTTCTAAATCAAAATGTCCGATATTACACACGATCGCTTGGTTTTTCATTTGCACCATATGATCATGCAAAATAATATCGCGGCAACCGGTTGCGGTGACAAAAATGTCGGCTTTGCTCGCCGCCTCGATCATTGTCACCACATCATAACCTTCCATCATTGCTTGTAATGCGCAAATCGGATCAATTTCTGTAATCCATACGCGCGCACCCAAACCACGCAATGCTTGTGCACATCCTTTGCCAACATCACCATAACCACACACCACTGCAATTTTTCCGGCGATCATGACATCTGTTGCACGCTTAATTGCATCAACCAATGATTCACGACAACCATATAAATTATCGAATTTTGATTTTGTAACAGAATCATTAACGTTAAAAGCAGGCGCTTTTAATGTGCCCGCTTTTGCCATGTCATATAAACGATGCACGCCCGTGGTTGTTTCTTCAGAAATACCACGAATATTTTTCATGATGTTTGGATATTTTTCATGGACAATTATCGTTAAATCGCCGCCATCATCTAAAATCATATTAGGCTGCCAATTATTCGGCCCATTTAATGTTTGCTCAATACACCAATCATATTCTTTTTCTGTTTCACCTTTCCATGCAAAAACAGGAATGCCTTTTGCTGCGATGGCTGCCGCCGCGTGATCTTGTGTGGAAAAAATATTACAGGATGACCAGCGAACTTCTGCGCCCAACGCAATTAATGTTTCAATTAATACAGCCGTTTGAATCGTCATGTGCAAACACCCTGCGATTCTCGCACCTTTTAAGGGTTTTTGTTTGCCGAACTCTTTGCGAAGCGACATTAATCCGGGCATTTCAGTTTCTGCAATCGCAATTTCTTTGCGACCCCAGTCTGCTAATGTCATGTCAGCGACTTTGTAATCTTGTAATGTTACAGCGGTTTTTTTGATAGATGGTTTTTTTGCGATAGTTGGCATGTTTGTATTCCCAAAATTATTTTAACAAATCTTTTTTATCCGTTTTTTCCCACGGCAAATTCAAATCATCTCGACCGAAGTGCCCATACGCCGCAGTTTGTTTGTAAATCGGATTTAATAAATTTAAAACATCAATAATGGCGCGCGGACGTAAATCAAAATGTTGTTTGACTAATTCTGCAATTTTTTCTTCGGGGATTTTATGCGTGCCAAATGTTTCTACTAAAATAGAAGTGGGTTGTGGTATGCCGATTGCATAAGAAATTTGTACTTCACAACGATCAGCTAAGCCCGCCGCTACAATATTTTTTGCAACATATCTTGCAACGTAGGCACCCGAACGATCGACTTTTGAAGGATCTTTTCCAGAGAAACATCCGCCGCCATGACGCGCCATACCACCATAACTATCCACAATAATTTTACGACCGGTTAATCCACAATCACCAACCGGACCACCCACCACAAAACGCCCTGTGGGATTGATAAAATATTTTGTGTCTTTGTGTAACCAGTTTGCAGGAATGACGGGTTTAATAATTAATTCCATCACCGCTTCTTGAAGCTCTTTTTGTGCGATGTCGGGATCGTGTTGCGTGGATAATACGACGCAATCAACCGCAACGGGTTTGTCTTTTTCATAACGGATCGTAATTTGGCTTTTAGCATCCGGACGCAGCCATTTTAATTGACCCGATTTTCTGATTTCAGATTGTTTTTTCACAAGTCGATGTGCATACATGATTGGTGCAGGCATTAATTCGGGTGTTTCGTTGGTTGCATACCCAAACATAAGTCCTTGATCACCCGCGCCCAGGTCTTTATCATCACGATGATCAACGCCTAAAGCGATATCGGGTGATTGTTTACCTATTGCAGAGACGACGGCGCATGCCTCACTGTCGAATCCGTAACTGGGATTATTGTATCCGATGTCTCTAATGGTTTCGCGAGCGATATGCTCTATGTCTACCCATGCCGTCGTGGTAATTTCACCCGCAACCATCACCATGCCATTTTTAACCAATGTTTCGCAGGCAACGCGCGCATGTTTGTCTTTTGTTAATATCGCATCTAATACAGCATCAGATACCTGATCGGCGATTTTGTCTGGATGACCTTCTGAAACAGATTCGGATGTAAAGATTCTTGAAGTTGACATGGATTCCCTCTTGGACATGATAGATATTCCACAGTGTTCCTATTGTGGCGCTTGATAAAATTTAGCAATAGTAAAGTATTTTGCTTGGTAAGAGAATAGCGATGATATGAATGCGGGAGCCTTAAATTAAGGCCCCATGAAGTTGCCAGTTGTTTCTGAGCCTTGACCAACGCTCACTAAAGTAGGTGCTGTTGTAAAAGCCGATGTGTTAACCACCGCAGTATTTGTGCCGCCCGTGGTTTCTGTTATATACAGTTGTGTGCCATCTGGTGTTAATGCTGCACCAAAAGGTGAAGTAATTGTTGCAGAATTTTTTGCATTAAAATTATTATTGGCCGCGTTGAGCGATGTTACTTTGTTATCATTATTTCTTGTGACATAAACCGTGCTGCCATCGGCAGAAACAGCCATGCCTTTTGGATTTGAAGTTGAGGTCGCATCTCCAATGGGGATATCGTAATAATCTACCGAGCCCGTCGTGCCACTGACGGTAATTTGATAAAGCGTTGCCGCTGCTTTATTCGCAACATAAAGAATATTTGCGCCTGGATCCATCGCAAGCGCTGGATGATCATCTGATGGTAATGCGGGCGAGATTCCTGACATAAAATCTGAACTGGAAACAGAAGTTGCTGTTGTTGAAAACGCGAGTATACCTGTGCCGCCACTGCCAGAAGGATAATTCGTTGAGATATAAACCGTCGTTCCATCGGGTGAAGCCACAACACTATTGGTTCCCACCAAAAGACTAACGTTTGATGCTAATGTGGTGACGCTGCCACTACTTGTTTTGACGGAATAAATATTCGATTTGTTGCTATTAGTGGTATTTTTCGCAGCAATAAATAATTTTGTGCTGTCGGGTGTTAGCGCCATGGCAAAGTCGAAACTGTCTGTTGTGGATGTAAGGTTGATTGTTTTTGAAAGCGTTAATGATGATGCAGAAACGGTATACACTTGAATGACCGGGCCACTGACGGTATTGCCCGCAACATATACTGTGCTGCCATCATTGGAAACCGCAACTGCGCCTGTGTTACTGCTGATAAAAGCGCTGAGCGATGTTCTAATAATATCGCTCGTGTTTGCAACATTAATACCGACGAGTTGATATCCGGTTCCGCTCGTATCAAGTTGTTCGTAGGCACGTGTTGGAAATAAAGGCGTGTATACACTGACTGCAACCGGTTGGAGTTGCGCGTAGGAGCAAGTAGCACCATAAAAACCACACACCCTGGGATTTAGCGTAAAACTGGAGGGTTGATTGGCGCCTGGAATAATGACCCTGAATGTGCACGTTGCTCTTGGCGCTAATGTTGCGCCATCGCAAGTGTCTGTGCTTGATTGGATACTTAAATTTTGCCCCGCGGTGTCATAACCGGGTGTGACAGAAATACCCGGGATAGATGCTGGACTTTGCCAATTGTTGGTGATCGTATACAGCACGCTCGTTGAGCCATCGCTAGACAAAGTAATGGCTGTGACCGCAGGTGAAATATCAAAAGTAGTTGTGCTTGTGTCTGATGCAAATCCATGTGAAGCAACACCGATCATCATCACAGCAGCAATTTTTTTAAAATGCGTCACAGCACTTCTCCTAATGAAATTGGTAGGTTAAACCACAGTTGACGAGCACAGTTGTGGTGGGATTAATCGTGAAGCGACTATTAGTATTTTGTATTGCGGTTGGACCTAATTGCGACATGCCTAAATTAATATATTGACCTTCGAGACGCACAAATAATGTATTATTTCGCGGTGTTTTTATCAGTGCATATTGCACGCCAGCACCTGCGTCATAAGCAAAACCTACATTGGTTTGATTAGTGTAGGGATAAGGCGACACAGCAGCGCCGCTACCTGTAACAAGGCTTTCGCCAAAGTTGGATAATGTATTCCAGCTTGCGCCAACGCCACCGAAAATATAAGGCTGAAAACGACACGCTGAATCAATTAATTTTGGCCCAAATAGCAACGCGATACTTTTTGATCGCAATGAATAATTGAGTGTATCAGTAAAACCAGCAGTGACATTGGGCACTTCAACGCCTTGCACTGCACCTAAATCGATATCGTCGACAGATGCATCGAGTCCCAGTGTTAAAGGCGCTGTGGCGAATTGATTAAAATCGTATTCAGCGCCGCCGCCAATAAAAAAATTCGTTTGTGTGGGTTCATTACTTTGATAGGAATTTGTTAATCCCGCACTGGGTGATACGTATGGGCTATTGGATAACCGCGAAAAGCTTGCGCCAAGATTTAAATTGAGATTAAACGAATGCGCAAAACTATTTCCTGCAAAAGCGCTAATGCCGATCGCAATAATTTTAGTGATATTTTTCAATTGAATTCTCCAACAATATTTCCCCCTTTTTTTAAAGGGGGATTAAGGAACTATTTTCCGCCATACCCCAACGGCGTTCCCAAACCAGTTACAAAATCATAACCCGCTAACGCAGGATATCCGTTGTTACCCGCAATAATGTCTTGCCAGTTTGAATAGTAATTTACGAATGTATTTTCGTAGACTTGGGTTAGAAAACTTTGCGTGGTTGTAGTTGAGGTCACTGAATAAGCACTCGTATCGAGAATTCCCGCCAACTGCGGCGCAGCAGCGCTTGTGCCACCATCTTTTAACCAGCCGCCGTCGTAAGTAGAGTAAACGCATACACCTGTATTTGGATCGCCATCCGCTGAAAAATCTGGAGTGCCACGTTGCGTGCCCACAATTTTTGCCACAAAATTTTGAAAAGCAGGACGTGATTCATAGAGACTGGGTCCGCCGCTGGTACCTGATTTTTGCCCGATTTGCTCATTGTATAAATTAACGTTCCAAGCAGATTGACTGACATAATTTCCGTTGGCATCACGCACAACGCTGCTCGCACCGGCGCCAATCACATAGGGTGAGCTAGCGGGATAAGTTGCTGGCGCAGAATAATCGCCACTACTTGCGATGAGAATGCCACCTTGTTGATTAAACTTAGCGTCTTCTGATGTTTCCGAGCTGTGTTCTTGCGCGCCATAACTATCGGAAACAAATCCGCCACCCGATGAATTATGTGCTTTGACGAGTGCAAGTGCATAACTGATAGCAACAGCCATGTCGTTATTTGTTTGTGATGCAGCCTCGACTTCATCAATCGTCGCGTATGGTGCCATCGCATGAATCATTTGAATATCTAACACGTGTTCTGTTTGCGCGGCTTGAGTGGGTGTTGGTGGTGGACTGACACCACTGGCTAATTTACAAGTGGCGCCAGGTGTGCTTGACGAATCGCAATAATAAATATTGAGAGCGCCTGCGGTTTCAGTGGGATTGGCAGGATTTGGCGATAGTGGCAGATGGAATTGTGTTGAGTAGGTATTAAAATCACTCAGTTGATTTTCATTGTCACCACCTTCCACAACACCAATTGTGGTTCCTGAACCGCCATTGCCAGAAATACCAGCGGGCAGTGCAGTTGTGCTGCTGATCGGACAGCCGGGTACTTGCGTTGTTAATCCATAAACACATGCTAATGATGCCGGTGTTTCGCATGTTGATGATGGTGAAGCGCTCGCATTCGGAGCGTCGGATTTAAAATACACATTGAATGAACGTTGAATATGATTTGCAAGATCTGATGGTAAGCGATAGCTGGAAGTGGGAACGACGTATTCGCCACCTTGCGCGGGATAAATGACGTCTGCATAAGTGGCTTGCGCTGCGCAAACTAATAGTGCGCCCATAAAAATTTTTTTCATAAAACATCCTTGTTTTAAGCGATTTTATGCAAATTTATATGCCGCACCCGCCACAACGTCATAAGAATAAGCGCGTGTTGAATGTGCATAGCTGTATGAATAATTTTGAAAGCTGACAAAATTAATTGTGCCGTAATCGTGATAATCCGCTTCGGAAAATAACGACCAATGTTTGGAGATTAATTTTGAAACGCCTAAACCCGCTGCAAAACCTACAGCTGTGTTTGCATTAGAATAATTTGTCATTGTGGCAAAATATCCGACGGGTGATGTCAAATTGTCTTTTATCCACGCAATCGAAACACCTAATTTCATGAAAGCAGAAATAGTGCGTGTGAGTTTTATGCCGGGAACAAAGTCGAAATCCATATTTCCATTAATGCGTGTTTTGTCGTAAAAAGAGGAGCTTTGCACACCTGCTTGATAAACCGCAGCGCGCGAATTGATATTGCCAGAAACTTCTGCGCCCCAAAAATAACGATGGTGAAAACGTCGGCTATATCCTAATTCAAGACCACCGGTGTATCCATTTTGTAATGCTACGTCTTGAAAATTTTGGAATACAGAAATCCCTGTGAATGGTTGTTGGATGTAGGCGTTATCAAAATCAGCGGTAAAAATTCCAACGTCTGCGGCTGTATAAAAATGACCGTGATGTGCGAATGCAGAAGAGGATAATGCGAAGAGTGAAAAACAAAGCGCGCGCGTACTTTTTTTCATAATGAAACATCCCTGTAAAATAATAGAGATTGAATATACTATATCAATTGCTTTTCAACTAGTGCTGTGGGGTGCGTTTAAAGCTTATGCTTTGTAATCACATGCGGGAAATTTTAGAATTCTTGTGTGCCCATATAACATACAACTTAACCTATTGATAATATTAGAGTTTTTGTGCATATCACTTCTTTGCAAATTACCCAATTACGAAATATTTGTAGCACTCAGATTGATTGCGCGCCACAATTTAATTTATTTTTTGGCGATAATGCCGCAGGAAAAACCAGTGTTTTAGAGGCGATATATTATTTAGGCGCAGGAAAATCTTTTCGAACGCATCAGCATAACCATGTGATTCAGCAGTCAGAAGATCAGTTGATGCTTTTTGCACGCTTGCATTCCGATGATGTGTTATTACAAATTGGCTTGCAGCGTTCACGCGATGGTTATCTTCAGATTCGATTTAATGAAGAAACAATGCATTCTATTGCCGAAATATCATACGCATTACCCATTCAATTTATCGGTTCAGACAGTCATCGTATACTCAGCGATGGCCCAAAATGTCGCCGCCAATTTTTAGATTGGGGGTTGTTTCATACAAACCCACTTTTTTATTCTCAATGGAAAACATATCAGAAGATATTGATACAGCGAAATGCGGCGCTGAAAGCGCGTGCGCCTCGAAACGAGCTTCTGATTTGGAATGAGCAGTTTTCAAAAGCGGGTGAAGCGTTAAATTTATTGCGTAAGGCTTATCTAGATGATTTTTTGCCTGTATTTAATAAAATAGCGCCTGTTTTACTAGAAAACACCCCACTATCTGTCGATTATTTTCCCGGTTGGGATAGAAATATCACATTGGACGCCTGTTTAAACCAAAATGTTTCACGTGAAACAATGATTGGGCATAGTTTGTATGGTCCGCATCGCGCCGATCTTATGCTTACTGTTAATGACTTACCTGTTCAGGATGGATTGTCGCAAGGACAACAAAAATTAGTGTCGTATGCGTTGCGATTAGCGCAGGGTGTGCACTTGCATTCTTGTACGTCAAAAACCCCCATTTATTTAATTGACGATCTTCCGTCAGAGCTAGATCCGCAAAAGCGCGTTCTTGTTACTGAGATTTTGATGGGTTTATGTGCGCAGGTGTTTATTACAGGTATTGAATCGCACGATTTACAAGATATATACGACCGGAATCATGAAAATAAAATGTTTCACGTGAAACATGGTGTTGTAACGCCCTGCTAGCGCGCACAATACCAGTAAGTGACGCAGCGCTGTGCTGAGCGCGCGCTATTATGTGCTAGTGAAATAGATATATACGTCGATAGCGACGCAGCGCCGAACCAATATACACGCAGTCCTAGTGATATGGTTCAGAAGCCGAGCGTCAGCGAATGCGAAACCCTCTTCGAAGCGCAATCTAGACACAATTACTACATTTCCATGCATTTTAACGACAACTAATGAATTTTAAAGAAAGATCGACGCTTTTAACCTCGCGCCAGCGTCAGCTGGACGAAAACCCATCAAAATAAAGAGAAAAATCACAGAGATTGTGATATGATTTCATCATTAAAAAACCGCAAGAATACAACAAAAAACGAATCAATCCTATGTCAACAGAACCCGTAAATTCGACCTACGATTCCTCATCCATCAAAGTCCTCAAAGGCCTTGACGCCGTTCGCAAACGCCCCGGCATGTACATCGGTGACACCGATGACGGTACCGGTTTGCACCACATGGTTTTTGAAGTCGTCGACAACGCAATTGACGAAGCGCTAGCAGGCTATTGCAATAACATCGTCGTTACGATTCACAGTAACGGCTCTGTGTCGGTAAGCGATAATGGTCGTGGTATTCCAACAGATATTCACCCCGAAGAAGGTCGTTCAGCTGCTGAAGTTATTATGACGATCCTGCACGCGGGCGGTAAGTTTGATAATAGTAGCTATAAAGTTTCTGGCGGATTACATGGCGTGGGTGTTTCTGTCGTCAATGCGCTCTCAAAAGAGCTTATATTAACCATTTACAAAAATGGCAAAACCTATTACCAAGAATATCGCATGGGTGTTCCGCAAAAGCCGCTCGAGGCAATCGGAGATACAACACGTACGGGCACTATTGTGCAATTTACGCCAAGCGAAGAGATATTTACCGACGTCGTTTTTCACTACGATATATTATGTGGTCGGTTACGAGAATTATCATTTTTAAATTCCGGCGTCAAAATTACTCTCAAAGAAGAAGCAACCGGAAAAGAAGACGTTTTTCAATATGAAGGCGGTATCAAAGCATTTGTTGAACATTTAAATCGCAACAAAGTACCTGTTCATCCCGATGTGATTTATTTTACCACCGAAAAAGACGACATTATTGTCGAAGCAGCATTGCAATGGAACGAAGGCTTTCAAGAAAATATTTTTTGCTTCACAAATAATATTCCGCAAAAAGACGGTGGAACACACTTAGCAGGTTTGCGCGGTGGATTAACCCGCACATTAAATCAGTACATCGAAGCCTCGGGTGTTGCTAAAAAAGCAAAAGTAGAAACCACAGGTGATGATGCGCGCGAAGGATTAACGGTCGTTTTATCGGTCAAAGTCCCCGACCCCAAATTTTCATCTCAAACGAAAGACAAACTGGTTTCTTCGAATGTTAAACCGGTTGTTGAAGGCGCCGTCGCTGAATATCTCAATAATTTTTTATTAGAAAATCCCACGCAAGCAAAAACAATCGCTATGAAAATCATCGAGGCCGCACGTGCACGAGAAGCTGCACGAAAAGCGCGTGATTTAACACGTCGTAAAGGCGTTTTAGACATCGCTGGCTTGCCTGGAAAATTAGCCGATTGCCAAGAACGCGATCCTGCATTGTGTGAATTGTATTTGGTTGAGGGTGATTCTGCGGGTGGTTCTGCAAAACAAGCGCGCGATCGCAAAAATCAGGCAATTTTGCCACTCAAAGGAAAAATTTTAAACGTCGAAAAAGCGCGTTTTGATAAAATGATTGCTTCGCAAGAAGTGGGCACATTAATCACTGCGCTCGGCTGTGGCATTGGTCGCGAAGAATACGATCCTAACAAGTTGCGTTATCACCATATCATTATCATGACCGATGCCGATGTGGATGGATCGCATATTCGCACATTGCTACTCACATTTTTTTATCGACAAATGCCAGAATTAATTCAGCGCGGACACGTTTATATTGCACAACCACCGCTTTATAAAATTAAAAAAGGCAAACAAGAAGTTTATGCAAAAGATGATGATGCATTACATCAATATTTATTACAGCTGGCATTAGAAGGTGCAAAATTACACGTCAGTGAAAGTGCGCCCGCAATTTCAGAAAGTGCGATTGCAACGTTAGCGGATGATTTTTATCGTGCACAGCGTGCAATTGATCGCCTCGCTATTCATTACCCCAAATTTATTGTGCAACAGTTAAAATCAATGCATATGATCGACGCATCAGAATTAAATAATGAAACGCATGTTGCGCAATGGGCAACTTTGTTAAATGACACACTTGCAAAAAACACTTCAGAATTAGGTACAAAATACGCTGTTGTTACAAAACAAAACAAAGACAATCATTTGTTTTATCCCGTTGTGATTGAAAAGAAGCATGGTATTGAAACTGAAATCGAATTAGATGACGATTTTTTCCGTTGTCACGATTATCAATCTATCGCACGTTGGAGTAAAACAATCACGGGCTTTTTGGAAAATGGTGCGCGTATTGTGCGTGGCGAACAAACCAAAGCGATTACTGAATTTGATCAGGCGTATGAATGGCTTTTAGCGCAAGGTAAAAAAGGTTTGGTGATTTCTCGCTACAAAGGTTTGGGAGAAATGAATCCCGAGCAATTGTGGGAAACAACGATGGATCCAGAAACACGACGTTTGTTAAAAGTCACGATTGAAGATGCCGTGCGCGCCGATGAAATATTTACCACATTGATGGGCGATCAAGTCGATCCGCGCCGTGAATTTATCGAGAAAAATGCACTCTCCGCGTCGAATATTGATGTATAAAAAACCTTCCGAACTCCGCATTATCGCCGGCAAACACCGTTCGCGAAAAATTATTTTTACTGAAGAAGAAGGCTTGCGTCCAACACATAATCGTATTCGCGAAACATTATTTAATTGGCTTGCAGATTATATAGAAAACAGCGTTTGCTTAGATATTTTTGCCGGCAGCGGCGCATTAGGCTTTGAAGCATTATCCCGCGGCGCAAAACACGTCACATTTTGTGACATCTCAAAAAATGTTATAAACACATTAAAAGAAAATGCAACACGCCTGCAAATGACCAACGCTGAATTTTTACAATGCGATTTTATGCTGCAAAATGCGATACAAAATAAAAAATTTGATATCGTGTTTGTAGACCCTCCTTTTCAAAAAAAATTCATATTGCCAGCATGCGAATTACTAGAATCCAGAGAATTATTAAATCCAAATGCATTGATTTATTGTGAGTTCGAAAAAAATAGCGTTGATTTATCGTTACTTCCCAAAAATTGGACTGTTAAAAAACACAAAGATACACGTACGATCGCGTATTTATTATTTCAAAATACTCATTGCTGACGTTCGGTCTCTGAAGACCCCACAATCACCGTCACCAACCTATTCACATCCACATTTTTTTGAAACGCATTTTTCACTTCATCTTGCGTCACTGCCTCAACATTTTTTTGATAGCTATCAATAAAGTCCAACGGTCGATGATAAAATGCAATATTAGTCATCGTAGCCAAAATACCGCTATTTGAAGATAATGCTAACGGAAGCGCAGCAATCATATTTTTCTTTGCAGCAACTAACTGTGCTTCAGTGGGACCATTTTGAATAAAATTTTTCAATATTTGCATTGCCAAATTATCTGCAACAGAAACAGTAGATGATTTGGTTTGCAAATAAATCATAAATGGCCCGCGATATTGCCATGGATTAAAAGCACTGCCAATGCTATATGCCAATCCGCGTTTTTCACGCACCTCATCATATAAAATAGATGACAAGGGTAATCCCCCCAAAACTTCATTTCCTAAAATGAGTGGAAAATAATCGGGATTTTCGCGTGTAATACCCACCTGACCAATAATTAATGTGCTTTGAGAAGATGGAAAATCTATTTCTTTATGAACCATTTCGAGCTGATTTTTTGCAAGCGGCAATTTCGATGCCGCACTTCCTTCTGGTAAATTTCCTGCGATTTCTTCAGCAATTGCTTTTGCCTTAGATTCTGAAATATCACCAACCAAAATTAAATTGGCATTCGCGCCCGTGTAATATTTTTTATAAAATTCCATTAATTGACTTTGTTTTATTTGATTGACAGATGCGATGTCACCCAATGGATTATGTGCATAAGCATTTTGCGGATAAAGCAACAAGTAAAATTGGTTACTCGCTAATTGCGAAGGATTTTGTTGCTCCGATTTTATTTGTGCTATGACTTGTTGTTTTAATCTATTTAATTCCGATTCTGGAAAAGTAGGTGATGTAATAATATCTTCAACATTTTTCAATACTGGGTTTAAATACTTTGGATCTACCAGTGTGCGCAATGTCATGCCGGCCATATCGCGATCTACAAACAAATTAAATTCCGCGCCATTGGTTTCAAATAGTTGCGCAATTTGATTGGATGATAAATTTTTTGCACCTTCATTAAGCATTGAATTCGTTAATGTCGCTAATCCTTCTTGATTTTCGTCGCGCACCGAACCCGCAGAAAAAACCAATTTGCAGTCAAGAATAGGTAATTCAGTGCGATGAATAAAAAATACGCGCGTTTTATTTTTTAAATCCCAGTGTTGGATATTTAATAGTGGTTTTTCAGCAAAGATGTTCGTTGCGTAAAGTAAAAAAATAATTATAAGAATTTTTTTCATAAAGATCCTGCTTATAAATGCATGTATTTGACGTAGAGACGTCGATTTATCGCGTCTCAGATCTTCGATCACGCTCCATACTTAATCAAAGATCTGAGACGCGATAAATCGACGTCTCTACGAAGGCACTAACTCCGCCACCGTTAAATTATTTTGTGTAAAATATTTTTGCGCTGCCGCCCGAATATCTTCAGGCGTGACCAATTGTATTTTCGCCGCAAATTGTTCGCTTTGCTTCCACGACAATCCCACCATTTCTGGTTCACCCAAATCAAACGCTTGTTTCATCAAAGAATCATTTTGATAAGTTCGACCCGCAATCAATTGCGCCTTCACACGATTCAATTCATCTTGCGAAACCAGCGTTGTTTGCAAACGATGCACTTCATCCAAAAATGCATTTTTTAGCTGTAAAATAGATATTTTAGGTGTAGGTGTTCCTGACAGAACAAATAAAGTGTTATGTAAATGATATAAACTATAACCTGCATCCGCTTCAACTGCGACTTGATTGCCTCGAATTAAATCATTTGAAAATCGTGAACTGCTTCCCCCGCTTAAAATAGTTTCACACACCAATAATGTATAAGAAGAAGCTGGCACTTGATAACTCATTGCCAGCCAGGGCAATTGCGCAGGTAAATGCACCGCTACTGTTTTTTCACCCAACGATTGAATTTCATGACGTGGTTTTAATACGGGAATTTTTGATGATTTGATTGCGCCAAAATATTTTTTGACTTGAGTAAATACCTGCTCTGCATTCACATCTCCGATAACAATCATCACTGCATTGTTAGGTGCATACCATTGCTGATACCATCTGCGCAAATCATCTGTGGTGTAATGTTCAATATCCGTCATCCAACCAATCACCGGATGATGATAAGGGCTATTTACAAATGCTGCTGCACGCAAACGTTCATAAGTCATCGATTGTGGATTATCATCCACGCGCATGCGCCGCTCTTCCATCACTACTTTTTGTTCTGTCTTAAATTCTTTATTTCCCAATAATAAATGTTGCATCCGATCTGCTTCTAAACGAAAAATGGTATCCAATTTTTCAGGCGAAACCGTTTCAAAATACACCGTAAAATCTTCAGCAGTATTGGCATTGTTATCACCACCACCCGTCCCAATAATTTTATTAAAAACACCGGGACCATTTGCTTTTGTGCCTTTAAACATCATGTGCTCTAGCATGTGTGAAATCCCCGTCTCACCATCTGACTCATAACTGCCACCGACTTTGTACCAAATTGAATTCAATACAATGGGTGCGCGATGATCTTCACGTACAATCAGTTTTAAACCATTGGATAGTTGAAATTCGCTTGTTTTTTCGGCAAAAAGTGTGGTTGGAATAAGAATGGCTGAAACGAACAACAATAAAATAGTACGCATGACATTCCTTGTCGACATTGAAAATGATAAGATCGCGTCATTCTCAGTAAACCACGCAAACGCTTCGCTGCTTCGCTGCAATTTTAAAGTTGAGAATCACGTTAAGATCCATTTTATTTTATAGGTAATAACACCAATGTTCCAATTTTTAAAATCAAAATCAACCGAAGAAGTAAAATCACAACCAGAAGAATCTTCCAAAAAAAGTTGGTTTAATCGTTTAAGTGACGGCCTAAAACGGTCACGAAAAAGTTTCTCCGATGGTTTGGCCAATCTCGTGTTGGGTAAAAAAACCATTGATGGCGCATTGTTTGAATCACTGGAAACGTTATTACTTTCCGCAGACATTGGCATAGAATCCACAGAGTATTTACTCAAAAAAGTCACCGAGCGCGTTGACCGAAAACAACTATCAGATCCAGCGGCAATCAGCGAAGCGCTTAAATTTGACATGACCGCGCTATTAAAACCGTATGAACAACCGCTCATTATCAATCAAAAACCCTATGTGATCTTAATGGTGGGTGTTAATGGCGCTGGAAAAACAACCAGCATCGCAAAACTCGCCCATTATTATAAAAAACAAGGCAAAACTGTGATGCTGGCAGCGGGTGATACGTTTCGCGCCGCAGCTGTCGAACAATTGCAAGTATGGGGCGAGCGCAATGATGTCACTGTCATCGCGCAACAACCCGGTGCCGATAGCGCTTCCGTTATTTATGATGCGCTACAATCAGCACAAGCACGCAACATCGACGTTTTAATTGCAGATACAGCTGGACGATTGCACACACAAGCGCATCTGATGAATGAGTTGAAAAAAATAAAACGCGTGATGCAAAAAATGAATATGGATGCGCCGCACGAAACCATGTTGATCATCGATGCGACTATTGGTCAAAATGCTTTAAATCAGGCAAAAGAATTTCATGAAGCTATTGGATTAAATGGCATCAGTGTGACAAAATTAGATGGAACTGCAAAAGGTGGCATCGTGTTTGCAATCACACATCGCACACAATTACCGATTCGCTTTATCGGTGTTGGTGAACAGATGGATGATTTAAAGCCTTTTGTTGCTGCTGATTTTGTGGATGCTTTATTTCAAACAGCAGAATAATTTTACGGACAATGGATAGCACGGACAATGATTCAATTCATCAATGTTGCTAAAGAATATAACGGGCACCACGCATTATCGAACGTCTCATTTTCTGTTAAACCCGGCGAAATGGTTTTTTTAACAGGACATTCTGGTGCTGGAAAATCCACTGTTTTGAAACTCGCGATGCATATTGAATCGCCTTCGCGAGGACAAATTCACATTAATCATCACAATTTATCTCGTTTAACAAAACACCACATTCCGCTACTGCGTGGGCGCATTGGCATGGTTTATCAAAATCCCCAATTACTCCAGAATCACACCGTATTTGATAACGTTGCGTTGCCGCTTGTTATGAGCGGATATCGTCATCGCGAAATGAAGCGACGTGTCCAAGCAGCTTTAGACAAAGTGGGATTGTTATCAAAAGAAAAATTATTTCCAGCTGCATTATCTTCTGGAGAGCAGCAACGTGTCGGTATCGCGCGTGCTGTAGTGAATAAACCTGATATTTTATTAGCAGATGAGCCGACTGGAAATCTTGATCCAGAATTATCAATGGAAGTTTTGCGATTATTTAGCGCATTTCATGCGGTAGGTGTTACCGTGTTAATTGCAACACATGATTTATCGCTTGTTGCGCAAATGTCATGCCCTATAATCACGCTACAAAATGGTGAGACCAAGCAATGAGCCATACCCATTCAAATTTCAATCGCTGGATGTTAGCGCACGTGCGCGCAATGCGGTTTGCATGGATTGAATTATTGCGTTCACCGATTTTAAATACCATTACTATCATTGTAATTAGTATAGCCATTGCATTGCCGTTGGGATTTTTTATTGTGTTGAAAAATTTAGGCCAAGTTGATTCAACTTGGAATTCAGCACCTACCATTTCACTTTATCTCAAAACAAGTACAACGCCCACGCAAGTTGACGCAACCTTGCAATTATTGCGAGCCAATGCACAAATTGCGCAAGCGCATTATATTTCTCCAACGCAAGGCTTAAAAGCATTTCAAAAAAATGTGTCGTTTAGTAACGTGTTATCGCTTTTTCAAAGCAATCCCATCCCGGGTGTTATCACTGTTTTGCCCGCACCTCATTATCGAAGTCCATCCACTATTCAAACTTTATTTATGTCGTTAAAAATATTGCCCGTGGTTGATACTGCGCAATTGGATATGAATTGGGTAGCACGATTATTTGATATTATTGCGATTGGAAAAAGATTAACGGATGCATTAACACTGATATTTGGCGTCGCGGTGATATTAATCATCGGTTATGCATTACGCGCATCATTATCAGGTTATAGCAATGAAATTAAAGTCATGCGATTAATTGGCGCAACAAATGCCTATATTCGCAGACCGTTATCCTATTGCGGTGTTTTATATGGTTTATTGGGCGGCTTTATTTCTTGGATATGGATAGTGATTTTTTTAGGACAACTCCAATCGCCTATTTTACGGTTAGCGCAAACTTACCACTCACCTTTTCGATTGCAACCCATTTCTTTATCGCAAGGTGCAATGGTCATTATCATTTCCGCCCTACTGGGATTGATCAGCGCATGGTTGATCAGCACGCAGTTTTTGAATCAACCAGAGCAGATGGATTAAAGTAAAGTGCGATTAAAAGCATAGGTTGTGCAAACATTGAAACAGCGCGTTCGATATGACTGCAACCACAATGAACTATCAAGCGAGTGGGAACTTGGATGTGTCTTTTTTCACCCTCGCGGAAGTTGCGGAGAAATTTTTAATTTACACGACTGCGCTCGGGAGAAAAAAGACACATCCAAGTTCCCACTCGCTATCAAGTGATTGTCTTCGGCAGTCATATCATCGATCACTCTTTGAGTATTTGCATTGCAGCTCGCAGTCATATTGAGCGGCTGCAGGATCGTTCACACAACCTATACTTTTAATCGCACCCATTAAAGTAGCAAGGATTGAATTTTTCAGTGGCTATGCTATGATTCTGCCCTATGAAAAATAACGCATTAGCACTTGCCTCTAGCGCACTATCCACCGGCAGTTTGGGTGGTTATATTCACTGGGTTAATCAAATTCCGTTGTTAACAGAAGCGGAAGAACAATCACTCGCCGAACGTTTACAAAAAATCAATGACTTAGAAGCTGCCCGTCAGCTCGTATTGTCACATCTCCGGTTTGTGGTAAAAATCGCGCGGTCATACAGTGGTTATGGGTTACAACTCGCCGACTTGATCCAAGAAGGCAATATTGGCCTGATGAAAGCCGTGAAACGCTTTGACCCGACGGTCGGCGTTCGACTCGTTTCATTTGCGGTGCATTGGATTCGCGCAGAAATGCATGAATTTATCATTCGCAATTGGCGGATTGTGAAAATTGCTACCACCAAAGCGCAACGCAAATTATTTTTTAACCTGCGAAAAGCATCCAAAAAACGCGGTTGGTTCAGTGATTCTGAGGTTGCTGCTGTGGCAGAAGAATTAAAAGTCAGTCACAGCGATGTGCGTCAAATGGAAATGCGCATGAATAATTACGATCAATCATTGGAAATATCCGATGATGACGATGATCGTGGTCATGCATGGCAAGCACCGATTAATTATCTCGAAGATAAAAGCGCAAATCCTGAAAATAGTCTCGTATCAAGCGATCTTGAAGATCAGCAAGTCACACAATTGCATCATGCCATTGCCGCGCTCGATGAACGCAGTCAGATCATTATTCAAAACCGTTGGCTGAATGATCATAAATCAACATTGCAAGAATTGGCTGAAAAGTTCAGTGTCTCACTAGAAAGAATTCGTCAGCTTGAAAAAAATGCGCTGAATAAAATGCGATTGGCGATTACTGCAGAAGCATGAGCTGATTCGTTAATTGGCTCTTAATAAATCTCCCGTTTCACACAGCTTTGCATCAACACAAGTACCCGAAGCTTCCCATGTGATTACGTGATCAGAAACTGTTGGTGTTAAAACAAAATTATACGAAGTATCTTCTTTTTCCCCAAATTTAGCCTGACTGGTTGCTGTGATGACGCCATGTTCCACCGTTAAACTGTCAAAATAGCGAGTAGATGCAAACGTAGAGGCGGCAGGTATACCATTGCTACCATCATTACAATTTTCAATGTCGCCGTTGTTGCTAGAAGCACATGCTGTTACCGCCGCTTTTACCGTCGCAGTCTCTACAATAACCGTCAGAAAATTTGCTTTTTGCAATAATTCCGCATCAGTTACTGCCGAAAATATTGCACTGGGTAATATCAAAATAGCAAAAAAAACGCTAACAAATAATCGACGGATTCTTTTTATTGCCATGATCACAACCTTCTTGTTGTTAATACACCTGTTTCATAAACATTTTCGCATCATGCAGTGTTTTATTGGCAACGCTATTCGCGATTGAAGCACCTTTTCGAATAACCGACAATAAATGATCTTCATTACCAATAAATTCTGCGCGGCGTTTCTGCATCGGTTCTAATAACGCAATAATAATTTCAATTAATTTTTTCTTACATTCCACGTCACCAATATTTCCCGTGCGATATTTTGCCTTCGCTTCATCAACCCATTGTTTATCGGTATTAAAAATATCATGAAAAATCCACAAAGGATTATTTTCAACCATACCAGGATCAGTTGCGCGTAAGCGATTCGGGTCAGTATACATGCCCATGATTTTTTGACGCACAATATCCGCTGAATCACTGAGTAAAATGGAATTATTTAATGATTTGCTCATCTTCAATAAATTGCCGTCCGCTTTCGGCGCACCTAGCCCGATTAATTTTTTTGTGCGGCCGAGCATCATGTGTGGCACTGGAAATAAACCACCCGCTTTTACATAATCAGCGTCTTCAACATGTGAACTGACACCACAATATAACTGATTAAATTTTCGTGCTGTTTCACGCGTTAATTCTAAATGCGCCGCTTGATCTTCACCGACGGGCACCACATCCGCGCGAAACGCTAAAATATCGGCGACCTGCAGAATAGGATAAAATAAAAAGCCCATGGAATATTGATCGCCCAATTGTTTGTCGCGAATTTCATCTTTAATCGTCGGATTTCGCATTAATCGGGGATGCGAAATAATCATACTAAAATACGTGGCTAGTTCAAAAATAGCGGGCACATCGGATTCTAGAAAAATACAACTTTTTTGTGGATCAATACCCGCGGACAAATAATCCAACACAATATCTAAAACACTGTCGTGGATTTCCTGCGGCTTTTCAGCCAAGGTTGAAAATGCATGAGGATTGGCAAGCAAGAAATAACATTCATAATCATCTTGTAGGCTAACGCGATTTTCAAGCGAACCTACCCAATGTCCTAAATGTAATTTTCCAGTCGGTGTGTCACCTGTTAATAATCGTGGTTTGTTTGACATGAGTTTTTTCGCTGCTTAAAAATAAGAAAAATATTATATACCGTTCATCAATACATGGAAATGGACGCTTAGTAAAGTTGCCAAACGAGAACTTGGACGGCATCGTTAAATTTAGTTAAAATGCGCGAAATTTATTATCAGAGGAAGACAGCGCGAAATGAAAGCAGTTATTCTGGCCGGAGGCTATGGCACACGTCTCAGTGAAGAAACCATCACAACACCAAAACCCATGGTTGAAATTGGCGGTAAACCCATACTTTGGCACATCATGAAAATTTATTCAGCGCATGGCATCAACGACTTTGTTATTTGCCTTGGATATAAGGGTTATGCCATCAAAGAATATTTTTCAAATTATTTTTTACACACTTCCGACATCACTTTTGACATGAAAAATAATTCAATGAAGGTGCATCAAAATGCAGCGGAGCCATGGACAGTCACCCTGGTTGATACCGGTGAAAATACGATGACAGGCGGCAGATTAAAACGCGTGAAACAATATGTAGGCGATGACGATTTTTGTTTTACTTATGGCGATGGTGTCGGTAATGTTAACATTCGCGAATTAATTAATTTTCATCAAAAACATGGAAAATTAGCCACTGTCACGGCAGCGCAAATGCCGGGTCGCTTTGGCGCATTAAATATTCAGGAAACGTCAGTTGTGAGTTTTCAAGAAAAGCCCAGCGGAGATGGTGTGTGGATCAGTGGTGGATTTTTTGTGTTGTCCCCCAAAATATTTGATTACATAGCCGATGACACGACTATTTGGGAACGCGAACCGGTGGAACGTCTTTCTTCTGAGTCACAAATGCAAGCCTATTTTCACGCTGGTTTTTGGCAGCCCATGGATACATTACCCCACAAAAATTACCTTGAAAAATTATGGACATCGGGTGATGCACCTTGGAAAATCTGGTAGTGAATCATTTATTCTGGAAAAATAAACGCATACTCATTACAGGTCATACAGGATTTAAAGGCGCTTGGTTGTCATTATGGTTGCAAGAATTAAATGCGGAAATTTGTGGTATTGCGCTTGAACCCAACACACAGCCTAATTTATTCTCGCTGGCATCTGTTGCGAAGAATATGCAAAATCACATTGCAGATATACGCGATTTTGAAAACATAAAAAAAATCATCCATGATTTTAAGCCCGAAATTATTATTCATATGGCCGCACAACCTTTGGTGCGATATTCCTATCAAAATCCCATTGAAACCTATTCAACGAATGTCATGGGAACCGTGCACGTATTAGAAGCAGCAAAAACTTGCGAATCAATAAAAGCCATCGTGAACGTCACAACAGACAAATGTTATGAGAATAAAGAATGGGCTTGGGGTTATAGAGAAAATGAAACGCTTGGTGGATTTGATCCTTATAGCAATAGCAAAGCGTGTTCTGAATTGGTGACAAGCGCTTATCGCAATTCCTTTTATCAAAAATTAAATATTGGTTTAGCGTCTGCCCGCGCAGGTAATGTGATCGGTGGTGGTGATTGGTCGCAAGATCGCTTAATTGCAGATATTATGAAAAGCATTGTCGACGAAAAACCTGTGGTTATTCGCAATCCTCACGCGATTCGTCCTTGGCAACATGTATTAGAACCTTTATCCGGTTATTTATTACTCGTAGAAAAATTATTTAATCTCCCTGAAAAATATGCAGAAGCCTGGAATTTTGGTCCCTATGCGCATGACGCAGTGACCGTAGAGAATATTGTGAAAAAAATATTTTCAAATTGGCCTGATAAAAATGCAGGTTATGCGATTAAACAAGACCCTGAGAATTTACATGAAGCCCATTTTTTAACATTAGATATTACAAAAGCGATGACAGAATTAAACTGGAAACCACGATTAAATAGCAATGAAACGATTGCGTGGGTAACTGATTGGTATCAAGCATGGATAAAAAAAGAAGATATGCATGAATTTACTGTGAAGCAAATAAAGCAGTATGAAAATTTAACAAGCGGAGAACAACATGTCAGTGGTTGAAAAAGAAAAAATAGTATCAACTAAAGAACAATTTATTCACGTCCCTTACGGAAAAGCTGTCTGGGGAGACGCCGAAAAAAAAGCCGTGATGCATGTGCTCGATACATCCACACAAATGGGCAAACACACGATCGCAATGGAAGAAAGAATATCTGCATTATTTGCTAAAAAATACGGCATTATGGTGAACTCTGGATCTTCAGCCAATTATTTAGCGATTGAAATTTTAGATTTACCCAAAGGCGCTGAAGTGATTACACCCGTTCTTACTTTCTCAACAACGATTGCGCCCATGGTTCGCAACGGATTGGTCCCCGCGTTTGTTGATGTCGAGGCTGATACTTTTAATATTGATGTGGATCAAATCGAATCCATGATCACACCCAAAACAAAAGCGATGATGATTCCTAATTTGTTAGGCAATTTACCAGACTGGCGAAAAATTCGAAAAATTGCCGATAAATATAATTTAATTTTAATCGAAGACTCAGCTGATACTTTGGGCGCAACCATTGATAATGAAACTGTCGGTCGATTTGTCGATATCTCCACAACCAGCTTTTATGGTTCGCATGTCATCAGCTGTGGTGGTAATGGCGGCATGTTATGTGTGAATGACGACACGTTATTAAATCGCGCCAAATTATTACGAAGCTGGGGACGTAGTTCTTCGTTATTTGTAGAATCCGAAGCCATTGAAAATCGTTTTAATATTGATGTAGAAGGTATTCGTTATGATGCGAAATTTATTTTTGAAGCACTCGGTTATAATTTAGAGCCGAATGAAATGTGCTCAGCATTTGGTTTGGTGCAATTAGACAATTTGCAAAAAAATATTGATTCACGTGTACAATGGTTTGCACAACAAAAAAAATTCTTCGAAAAATATGCTGAATTTTTTATTGTACCGAAACAATTAGAAGGTTCACGTACTGGCTGGTTAGCAGCGCCGATCATTGTGAAAGACAGCGCACCCTTTACACGCACCGAATTACAAATCTTTTTAGAACAGCGCAATATTCAAACACGCACGGTTTTTACAGGAAATATTTTACGCCAACCCGGATTCAAAAATATTGAATGTAAAAAAGTGGTTGAATATCCGAATGCGGATCGCGTGATGCGCGGTGGAATCTTAATTGCGTGTCATCATGGATTAAATCAGGCGATGATGGATCATGTGCATGAATCAACCACATTATTTCTAAAAAAGTTTATTTGATTTGCAGAACGCACCTATGAAAATAAAAGTAAGTGATTATATTGCTGATTTTTTACATGCTCAAAATACTGGGCATGTATTTGAAATGGCTGGCGGAATGATCGCTCACATTTTAGATTCTTTTTATCAACGCAAAAGCACAACCGTTGTTAGCGTTCATCACGAACAAGCCGCTGCTTTTGCCATCGATGCTTACGGTAGAATCACCGGAAGACCGAGCGTCGCTTTGGCGACGAGCGGTCCTGGCGCAACTAATTTATTAACGGGTATGGGTAGTTGCTACTTTGATTCTTCCCCCTCACTTTTTATTACAGGTCAAGTAAATACTCACGAACAAAAAGGTGAAAAAAATATTAGGCAGCTGGGTTTTCAAGAAACAGATATTGTTTCAATGTCCGCAGCAATTACAAAAAAAAGTTTTAAAATTAATTCTGCTGATGAAGTAGTAGAAACTTTACATGCAGCATACACACTTGCGATCAGCGGTCGACCAGGCCCTGTTCTGATTGATATCCCAATGAATGTGCAACGCGCGGAAATTGAGGCGAAGCACCCCGAAAAGATTTTTCCCAAAGAAGAAAAATTATCACCAGAATCAGAAAAAAATATTCATGCATTTATCGCATCACTTTCTGCTGCAGAAAAACCATTGATATTGGTAGGTGGTGGCATTAACTGCGCACAAGCAAAAGAATTATTTTTGCAATTTTCAGAAATAGCGCAAATTCCAGTGGTTTGTTCCTTGATGGGATTGGATGTTATTCCCTATTCACATGAACTTCGCGTTGGTTTTATTGGCAGCTACGGTAATCGCTGGGCGAATATCGCGTTAGGTGAATCTGATTGCTTATTGGTTTTGGGGAGTCGCTTAGATATTCGCCAGACTGGCGCTGATATCGACTCATTTTCTCGTAATAAAAAAATATTTCATGTGGATTGTGATGAAGGTGAAATTAATAATCGTCTTTCAAATTGCATCTCTATTCATGCTGATTTAAAAGTATTTTTAAATTATATATTGCCGATAAAAACTTTATCGGCATGTCTGGCGTGGAAAAATAAAATCGCTGAATTAAAAAAATTATGGCCTGACACAAAAGAATTATTAAATGTAAAAGGAATCAATCCGAATATTTTTCTGCATTCGCTATCCCAAAATTCTGCAGAAGCGGTTGGTTATGTTGCTGATGTGGGTGCACATCAAATGTGGGCAGCACAATCGTTAGAGTTAAATAAAAATCAATTTTTTATGACATCCGGTGGTATGGGCGCGATGGGTTTTTCTTTACCGGCAGCCATAGGTGCTAGTTTGGCTGCAAAGAAAAAACCAGTTGTGGTTATTGTCGGAGATGGATCCTTACAAGTTAATATTCAAGAATTACAAACTGTTGTTAGAAATAAAATACCACTCAAAATTATTGTTATTAATAATCAAAGTTTGGGTATGATTACGCAATTTCAAGATTCTTATTTTGAAGGTCGATATCAATCTACTTACTGGGGCTATAGCGCACCTGAATTTTGCGCAGTTGGATTAGCATACGGCATTGCAACTAAAAAAATATCAGTTGAAGCCGATATTGCTTCTGCTATTGAATGGCTATGGAGTGAGCCATCTGTGCCCATGTTATTGGAAGTAATGATTCAACCGCATCTACATGTATACCCTAAAATAGCTTTTGGCCGACCCATTACCGATATGGAGCCATTTGTTAAGCCTATTGCGATGGAAGGGACTTAATTGAAAGCGCTTTTTTTAACAGGTAGAAATGGTTTTTTAGGAAAGCATATCAATGAAAATTTTTCTGTTAATTATGAAATCTTATCTCCCACTCGAACAACATTAAACTCAAGATATCGAATATTCATGCTGAAGTGTCCATTTTTATAAAATGGTTCGTTGTGTTTCGAGAATCTACTGTTAAAATACCTTCCAAATATATCTTATTCCTTGGGTGAAACATGTCGCTTCCGCTGGTCAGTATTTGCATTCCGGTTAAAAATGCTGAAACGACCATTGCAAAAACTATAAAATCACTGCTCAATCAAACTTATTCCCACATTGAAATTGTGGTTGTTGATAATGCATCAACTGATGCAACCGTTGAAATTACAGAATCTTTTAAGAGTTCTAAAATAAAAATCATTCAGCGTTCTACCGATATTGGTTGTGACAAGAACATTTTAACTTGTCATGAATTTGGCAATGGAAAATATACTTGCGTCTTTCATGCGGATGATGTGTATGAATCAACGATTATTGAAAAATCCATTGCTATTTTAGAAAAAAATCCTGACGTGGGCATTGTTTTTTCATTGGCAAATTTTATCAATCAAAATGATCATCATATTGGCCAATCAAAAAGTTTTTCACAACTCAAAATTAAAAATGATTCTGTGACTTATTTTTCATTTCAAGCGTTGTTTCAAAAAATATTGCTCCTTAATAATTTTTTAATAACGCCGAGCGCAGTTGTTCGCACCGAATTATACCAATCGATAGGGTCATTTCGTGATGATGAAATTACATCATCACTTGATTTAGACACCTGGTTGCGCATCACGCAACATACGAAGCTTGCTTTGATCAATGAGAGATTGATTAACTATCGCCGCAGCAGCATGAATGGCAGCACGTTAATTAACAAAGGGCGTACCGAGCTTGCTGATTTTTTTAAAGTGATAGATAGGTGGCTTTTGACGCCACACGTTTTAAAATTTTTAACCAAGGCCGACCACGAAAACTATAATGAGTTAAAACGCAGGGATTTAATTGTATGCGCAGCGAAAGCGGTTCTGCAAGGCGACCCAATTAAGTCGAAAAATTTAATACTGCAGGAAGCTAATAAATATCAAAAAAATGCTTTCAAAACACTGAACGGAATAAAATATACGTTTGTAAAAAAACTCATTGAGTTGCATACAATAGTGCCAAAAAATTTTAAAAATAAGATTTGTTTATTCCTTCATAAGGCAATTGTAAATAAATAAATACCTTGGAAAAATCATGTTACTGACTATTGGCATCCCTACATTTGTATTAAGTACTATTTATTTTATTGTAAAAAAACGCGCTAATCCTTATGTTAAAAAGAAAAATAATTATGCTTGATATCATTGACTAGAAAATAAACCGCAAGGAAAAACTATGTTACTTACCATCGGAATTCCTACATTTAATCGATGTAACTTTTTAAAGAATGCGATTGAAAGTATATTGGTACAATGTAAGCCAGAGGGTTCAAATGAAATTGAAATTCTTATTAGCGACAATGCCTCGTCAGATAACACCGTTCTTATTTGCAATGATTTTATAAAAAAGCATCCGAACATTATTCGATATTTTTCTCACGAAAAGAATATGGGTTTTGATAAAAACGTTGATTCAATTTTTCTTCACTCACAAGGTGAGTTTGTTTGGTTGCTCGGTGATGACGATGAGCTTAATCCAGGAGCTATAGAAAAAGTCATTAACGTGATCAACAATTATAAAACAGTTAAGGTTATTTTTTCAAACTATGATGAATGCGATGGCAACCTAAATATCTCAGAAAAACGAATTAGACCAGAAATTAAAGAAGATGCTTTTTGCAATAGCGGTGAAAACTTTTTTATTAAAAATAAATTTTTAGCGGGAGTAATGTCAAGTGTTATTTTTAATAAAGCGGCATGGGTGTCAGCAGCTTTAGAAAAAAAATATTATAACGGTTTAATTTTTATTTCCAAGATTGTCGCTATTCTAAAGGAACAAAGATCAACATCATATGTAATTTCTAATAAGTTATTTAAATATAGAGTTGGAACTTCGACGTGGTGTGACGATGGTATGGCATTGTATAGAGTGGACACAAATTGGTTAGATACAGTTTATCTGATGGAGAAAAGTGGCTATTCAAAAGAGTTTACTTCAGATTTAATTAATAAAATTCTTAAATCATATCCAAAATTATTAGCGCGTATTCTAGTAAGATCTATTTCAATGCATGATCGAATTTATATCGCAAAAAGTATAATTAAAAACTTTTGGAATAGAGCTCTCGTTTGGTTTGTCCTTTTACCAGAATTATGCGTACCGACATTTGCTTACAAAACTATATACTCTCTTATTAAGGGTCGCACTAACATTATTAAAAAGAGATCAAGCAATGTTTGATATAATAAAAAAACTATACAAACTGATTTCCTTTTGCGGGTCTGTAAAGAAATTAAATTTACTATTATTGCTAACTACATTGTCAGCGATTGTGGAAACATTTGGCATAGCGCTTATGTTTCCTTTTATTGCTATTTTATCCGTTCCTAATTATGTTGAACATTCTGTTTTTCTTTCAAAAATATACCATTATTTTAATTTTACAAACCAAAATCACTTTATGCTGATGATCGGTATTTCACTTTTACTGGTAGTGATTTTTGGAAATTTATTAGTCGCTTTTTCGCTTTACGCTTTATATCGGTTTTCTCATTCACAAGAACACAATCTTTCCACGGCGATGCTAAAAAAATATTTGTCACGCCCGTATGTTTTTTTTCTGACGCAAAATAGCAATGTTTTATTAAAAAATATCGTCAACGAGGCTGAAACAGTGGCAGGCGGTGTTTTGGCGTCGGTTCTTAAAATTGGCGCAAAATTATCGGTTATTGTAACGATGTTGCTTTTTTTGCTGATTTATAATCCTTTGTTAACCAGCATCATTACAGTATCCGTATTATCGTTGTACGGATTTTTTATTTTATTTTTTAAAGATTATATGTCAAAAAAATCGAATGAAAATATAACCGCAGGCAGATTAAAATACAAATACGTTTCTGAATCGCTCAATGCAATTCAAGACGTGAAATTAATGAATCTGTCTTCATTTATTTTAGCACGCTATAGTCAACCTTCAGCGACATCGGCGTTATCGCGATCGATGTCTAGTGTGGTTGCTGACACGCCACGTTATCTTCTCGATATTATTATTTTTGGCGGTATTTTATTGTATATCGTGATCATGCTTTTTAATAATGATCCCAATTTAACGCGCATTATGCCAACATTGGCGATGTTTGGTTATGCCGGTATTCGTATCATGCCGTCAGTGAGTCTTATGTATCATTCTTATAGCGTTGCAAAATTTGCAAAACCCTCCTTAGATGTTCTGTATGACAATTTATTCTCGGAAAATATATATGATCAAAACACAGCAAAAAAAAATCAGAGCAATTTACCTATTTATTTTACGAAAGAATTAAGATTTGAAAATGTATGTTACGCTTACCCCGAAGCACATAAAAATATTATTAATAATCTTAATGTGGTAATACCTGCATTTACAAAAGTAGGATTTGTCGGAAAAACAGGTGCCGGGAAAACAACCATTATTAACTTGATACTGGGTTTATTGTCTCCAACAGCCGGTTACATCAAAATTGATAATGACACTTTGGATGATAATCGAATGATAGCATGGCAATCAGGAATTGGTTATGTTTCTCAATCGATTTATTTGATAGATGATACGATTGCTCAGAATATTGCATTTGGTTCAGAGCAATCTGAAATTGATTGGGACAGACTAAAAGCAGTTGCAAAAGAAGTAGAGCTGCATGATTTTATTATGCAAGAATTACCGAATCAATATGAAACGCAAGTGGGCGATAGAGGCGTTAGGTTGAGCGGTGGTCAACGTCAACGTGTAGGAATAGCGCGTGCGCTATATCGAAGACCAAAATTACTCGTTCTGGATGAAGCAACCAGCGCGTTGGATAATGTGACAGAAAAAAAAGTACTGGAAAATATCAATAAAATTTCAAATAAAATAACAGTGATCATGGTTGCGCATCGCTTATCAACACTGCAACACTGCGATAATATTTATGTTTTAACTGCGAATGGCATTCCTTCTTCGGGGACTTACGATTGGCTTTCACGCCATTGCGATATTTTTCGTTCTTTTTTGCAAGCGAATACCCATTCTTCTGTTGAAATTGTCAATGATCAAGAGAATCCTTATGCCTAAAAAAATATTGATAACAGGCTCTACAGGAATGGTTGGAAAGAACCTTATCACATTATTATGCAATAATAAAAATTATAACCTTATTACACCCACCAGAAGTGAATTAGATTTAAATAATTTTAATAATATTAAAAATTATTTTTTATATCATAAGCCCGATGTAATCATTCATTTGGCAGCACGAGTAGGCGGCATTCAAGCCAATATAAACCACCCAACAGAATTTTTAACTGAAAATTTATCTATCGGTTTAAATGTCATCACCGCAGCAAAAGAATGCAAGATCACGCAATTCATCAACATTTCCAGTTCATGCGTGTATCCACGCAATCGAGAATTGTTGGCTGAAACCGATATTTTAACGGGCGAACTTGAGCCCACTAACGAAGGTTATGCGCTCGCAAAAATTAGCGCGATGCGTTTATGCGAATACATCAACAAGCAATACCACTATCAGTATAAAACATTAATACCGCCCAATTTATATGGGCCTTATGATAATTTCAGTTTAACCAATGGGCATTTAATTCCAGCGATGCTTCGAAAATTGCATGAAGCGAAAATAAATAACAGTGACGTCGTCATTTGGGGCGATGGTCATGCGCGTAGAGAATTTCTCTATGTCGAAGACTTTGTTGCGTTTATTGTTTTTTCAATCGAACATCTATCCGAGCTCCTCTCCTCTGTTAATATTGGATTAAGTCATGATTATTCGATTAATGATTATTATCAAGCGGCAGCAAAAGTAGTGGGTTTTAACGGGAATTTTACGCATGATTTATCGAAGCCGGTTGGGATGAAAAAAAAATTGTTAGACAGTCGTGTTGCTGAAAAATTAGGTTGGCGAGCCTCGACTTCGTTACACGGTGGACTTACGAAAACTTACCAATATTATCTGGAGAATAAAATAAATGGAAACGATTGAAGAATATCCTTTGGCATTAAGCTCGTGGGGCAGCGAAGAGATTGATGCTATTCAATCTGTGATTCGTCGTGATCAATACAGCATGGGTGATTCCGTTCGTCAATTTGAATGTGATTTTGCAAGAAAATTTGGTTCAAAATATGCAGTGATGGTTAACTCAGGATCATCAGCTAATTTACTGGCTATTAATGCATTGATGTATAAAAAAAATAATCCATTAAAAGTAGGTGATGAAATTATTGTGCCATCACTGTCATGGTCAACCACCTATTATCCTGTTCATCAATGCGGCATGAAATTAGTTTTTGTTGATATCAATAAACACTCGTTAAATTTAGATATAACGCAATTAGAACAAGCGATTTCAGAGAAAACAAAAGCCATTTTTGTGCCCAATATTTTAGGAAACCCAGCTGATTTAACCGCACTTTTAACTTTCTGTAAAAAACACGCCCTTTATTTAATTGAAGACAATTGTGAATCGATGGGCGCAACACTTAACAACCAATCTACTGGAACATTCGGTATTTGCGGTACTTTCAGCACATTTTTTTCACATCATATTTCAACAATGGAAGGTGGTGTCGTTGTGACAGATGATGAAGAGTTATATCAGATTTTAATTTGTATGCGCGCACATGGTTGGACTCGTCATTTGCCTCAAAATAATTTGTTGTGTCAAAAAAACGACGATGATTTTTATGAATCCTATCGCTTTATTTTACCAGGTTATAATGTTCGCCCCATCGAAATGATGGGTGCAATCGGTATTGAGCAATTAAAGAAATTAGATGATTTTATCGCTGTTCGTAGAATAAATGCGGAATACTTTATGGATTTATTTTCCAACGATGATCGCTTTATTTTGCAAACTGAAAATGGAAAAAGTGCCTGGTTTGGATTTTCACTGCTGATTAATAATAATGCCATCACACGATCAGAGATCATTAAAAAATGCCGTCATGCAAAAGTGGATATTCGCCCGATTGTTTCTGGCAATTTTTTAAAAAATGATGTGATTCATCTTCTCAATCATCGTATTGTGGGCGATCATCACAACGCACAATTTATCCATGATCATGGTCTTTTTGTGGGAAATCATCACATTAATATGCGATCGCATCTAAAATATTTACAAAAAATATTGGCTTAATATGATGACAATTCAAAACCATGCTTTGAATAAAAAAGTATTATTGGTCTGCGTGAAGCATGCTTTTGGCTCTGAAAATGATTTTTCATACGAATGGAATCACTTTTATTTGGGTTTGAAAAACTATTTTCAATCAGTGGATTTTTTTGATTTTTACGCAACGCATCAAAACTTAGGGCAAGAAGCTATGCAACAAAAATTGCGTATGCATATCGAAACAACAAAGCCCGATATCACGCTCTTTAGTTTGATAACTGATCAATTTTCACATGACTTTGTGCGTAGTTTAAAAAACGTTACCAAAACATTTTGTTTTTTTATGGATGACACATGGCGAACGGATTTTGTCGCGCAATGGGCGCCTTGTTTTGACGCTTTCTCCACCTCCAATCACTGTGGTGAAAAAATATATGCTGCTGGTGGTTTAGCAAATGCGATTTTTATGCCGTTTGGCGTTAATGAAAATTTATTTAAAGACCGCGGGATAAAAAGAGATATTGATGTTTCCTTTATTGGCGCATGGCATCCACACCGCGAATGGTTGATAAAACAATTGCAAAAAAAAGGTATTTCAGTTCAGGTCTTTGGAGATCGATGGTCATCTGGCGTTGTTGATACTGAAAAAATGATTGAGATATTGAATCGCTCCAAAATCAGTTTAAATTTATCCAACAGTGTTTCCTGGGATGCAAAATATTTGTTTTCTTCGATTAAATCCATTCGAAATACACTTCGCAGCAAAAAGATTGGCGAGCAAATTAAGGGAAGACACTTTGAAATCCCTGCTTGTCGTGCATTACAAATGAGTTTTTATGCTGCTGGCCTTGGTATGGTTTTTGATATTGATAAAGAAATTATTATATTTAATGATTCAGCGGATTTAATTCAAAAAATCCAATTTTATTTATCACATGATGATGAAAGAGAATGCATTGCGGATGCAGGATATCGGCGGATACAGAAAGAACACACCTACGCCAATAAATTTGTGTCTGCTTTTAACCGACTTGGATGGCTATCAGATGCATTATGAAAAATTAATATTAATTGATCCCTCCTCGCCCGTTTATGGAATGGATAAGTTATTTTTAGATGACTTTTTAAATCGTGATGATTGTTTATTACCAATACGGAATTTATATGCTGACGCTAAAAATGCAGGTATTGGGATGCACACGGCAGATATGTTTTTAGAGGGAAAAGTATCTGGCAATAAAATTGATTATTATTCTTTGGGTATTCTGGATAATTTTAAAAAATTATCGGGCTTTAATAAAGTTACATTGCAAGCATTTTTTATATTAGAACCGCCAGTTGTGCAAAATATTTTATATAAAAATATTGATGCGCTCTCGCGATATTTTAATTGTATTTATGTTCATAATACGCAATCTATCGGCTATAAAGCGCTATCAGCTGAGAAACTCAAAAAATTATTTTGGATGATGCCGCACCACCATGTGATCGAGAAATATTGGAATAACACACAGCGTCAAAAACGTGTTGTGATTATTAACACTAATTTGAGGCCAAAAACACGATTTAAGACAGAGTTGTATAGTGTTCGCATTGCAGCGATGGCACAATTGGCAAAAGACAATATGATTGATTTATATGGTCGTGGATGGAATCGGTGGCATTCTCGCAGTGCTTTGTGGTTACCCTATTGGAAAAATTTTTCTTCGATTAAAAAAATATATCACGGCGCCTGTGATTCTAAATTTGAAGTGCTGAGTCGGTATGATTTTTGTTTGTGTTTTGAAAACATGATTATGCCGGGTTACATGACCGAAAAAATGTTTGATTGTTTTTATGCGGGCACTATCCCGATTTATTTAGGAGCGCCTGATGTGTTGGATTATATCCCCAAAGAAGCATTTATTGATGCGAGACAATTTGCATCGTGGCGTGAAATAACGACATTTATAAAATCACTTTCTGATGAAAAAATACGTCAAATGAAGATGGCTGGAAAAGATTTTGTTCATGGTGAAAAATTTGATCCGTTTTACTACTCATTAAAAAATACAGTCATCATTTAACTGATGAAGATTCACCAAAATCAAAAAAA
>JABDDR010000001.1 GCA_013287505.1 Gammaproteobacteria bacterium | reverse complement strand
TCGCTTTTCAATAATTTCATCTGTAAAATGCATCTTATTTTTTCAAAAAAGGATTGAGTTATGTTTAGCAAACCGAAAAATGTCACTGTATTTTTAGGCGCCATGGTGTCGATGCTTTACATGTTATTTTATTGCTACGATTATTTATTACAAACGTCATTCAGTATTTTACCGCATGCATTTCTCGCTAAATATGGCATTACAACTGTGTCATTTGGATTTTTAAGCGCCGCATTTTTTTATGGTTATACACTTTTTCAAATACCATTAGGTTATTGCTTAGATCGCATTGGTTTAAAATATACGGCGATTATGTGCGCTGCATGTTGTTTTTTGGGTACCGCGTTATTTTATTATAGCGGTAGTTTTGCGATGTTATTTGTTGCTCGTTTTTTAATTGGCGCTGGAACTGCATGCGCTTGTGTTATGTCAGTCTATGCCGTTTCTACTTGGTTATTGCCGAAACATTTTCCGATTGGTGTTGGTATGGTGCAGGTGGCTGGATGTTTGGGTAGTATTTTTGGACAAGCGATTGGCTCATTCATGAGTGAACGTTTTGGTTGGGATGCGACGATGCATGTTGTGATTTATTTTGCATTGGTATTATTTGTTATTTATTGGTTTATACCCAAATATCCCGCCTACAATAAACCAAAAATGTCGGACATGGTGCGTATTAAAGATTTACCGCGGTTGTTACTGAACAAACAAATTATAACGATCGCTGCGTTGGGTTTTATTTCATGGGCGCCCGTATCCGTGCTTGCAGCCAGTTGGATGGTGCGTTTGCTAGATCATGATATGAATTGGACGCAACATCATTCTGCGAATTTGTTAACCAGTTTTTGGATTGGGTTAGCGGTGGCGAGTTTATGCATCGGAAAATTATCTGACAAAATGAAATCACGTCGTAAAATCGTGTTAATCGCATTTTTAATCCAAGGTATTTGCGGCATTGTGCTTGCATGTACAACGGTTATGACACCGATGTTATTAATCAGTTTATTATCTTTATTGGGTGCAGCCGCATCCGTGCAAACATTATCATTTGTGTTAACCGCTGAATCGATTTCAAAAGAAGTGTATGGTGCAGCAGCTGCGTTGGTTAACATGGTGGCGGCCGCAAGCGGGGGCGTGATTAATCCAATTTTTGGAATTATTGTTGCTCGCACACATGATTATTATACGGCTTTATGGGTGTTTCCAGGATTGTCGATCATAGGGATTTTTCTTGCGCTCTTTGTTCTGCGGGATACCTATGCGGAAAAATATAATTTTGTGATGGAAAGGGCGCCGGTGTAGAGACGCCGATTCATCGCGTCTCAAATCTTCAATTCACACCTATGTGCGGTAAATAAACTTTACCAGACGTGATCATTTCTAATATCACAGTTAATCGAAGATTTGAGACGCGATGAATCGGCGTCTCTACGCCAACCACATCCATTTTAACGAAGTCCAATTTATAAAAATATCTCCAACAACTCATTCAAAAACAAATAACCTTTCGGCGTCACCTGAAAGTACCGCGCATCACACATTAATAATTCCGCCTTAATCGCTTTCTCCACTTGTTTTTTTATTATATTAAATCCCAACCCCGTCCGTGTCTCAAACAAATCAATCGCAATCGGTTGCTGTAACCGCAATACATTCATCATAAATTCCAGCGGTAATTCTTTTTTTTCAATTATTTTCGATTCAAATAGATTATTGCTATGTGCTGATAAATATTGTTTCGGATGCTTAGTATTCCATCGGCGCATAATTTCTCCCGTTGAAAAATCCGTTAATTTTCCATGCGCGCCTGCACCAATCGCAAGATAGTCTCCGAATAGCCAATAATTTAAATTATGCTGTGATTGTTGATTGTCTTTCGCATACGCTGAAATTTCATATTGTAAAAAATGATTATCAGACAAAAATGCTTGTCCTGCTTGTTGTATTTCAAATCGATAATCATCATCAGGTAAAGCCGGTGGAAAACGATAAAAAAATGTATTAGGTTCCAAAGTTAATTGATACCACGATATATGATTTGGCATTAAATCAACGGCAGACTGTAAATCACACAATGCTTCATTAATGGTTTGATTAGGCAATCCAAACATCAAATCAATATTGATATTTTTAAAACCCGCTTTTCGTGCCTGTAAGAAAGCGTTTTTTGCTTGCGTGTTATCATGAATTCGACCCAACGCTTCTAATTTGTCATCTTGAAAACTTTGCACGCCAAGCGAAATACGATTGATTCCCGCATCAAAATAGCCTGCAAATCGATCTGCCTCAATCGTGCCTGGGTTGGCCTCTAGAGTAATCTCAATATCGTTGGGAATATTGAGATGAGCGCGCAATCGCGCAAATAATTCAACGTACGCTTCAGGCGAAAACAAACTCGGAGTGCCACCGCCAATAAAAACACTGTGAATTGTGCGGTTTTGTACAAACGATAATTGTGTTTCTAAATCCATGATCAACTGATCAATATACGCTTTTTCAGGCAGTTCACCCGTTTGTGCATGTGAATTAAAATCGCAATAAGGGCATTTTTTAATGCACCAGGGTATGTGAATATAAAGACTTAATGGAATAGATTGAAAAGACATAGGATTGAAAACTTTTCTTCGTTATAATGACGCCGAAGATAGCATAAGTATCAATAAATGTAGAGGCGCCGATTTATCGCGTTTCAAATTGTGAGCAACAAAATATGACTTTAATAAAACGTTTTTCTTTATGGGTTCTCTTACTAATTTTGCCTTGTTCAGTTATTTTTGCGGATGACACGGGCGCTGAAATTCCGCCGTCGGTGTATGCAGCACAAGAAGCTGCGGCAAGTGCTGTGAATTATGGCCAAACGTTATGTAATACACCAGGCTATTATTGCCGTGCGGTGACTAAAAAAGACAATTGGTATTCACTGTTTCCTAATTTTCAACAACGCGAAGAAGTCATGCGTTTGAATCGCACCAATGTGGCATTAATGTATCGCAACTGGATTGTGGTGCCGAAAAGTTTTAAGAAAACGACATACATGGATATGTCGCCATTGCCAAAACATATTGATACATATGGACACAAAGAAGTTGATATTAATTTAAGTTTATTTGCATTTGGTGCCTATGACGCACGCGGGAATTTGGTGTATTGGGGACCCGAGAGCAGTGGACGAAAAAAATGTTATGACGCCAAGGGTAATTGCTCAACAGCGACGGGTGATTTTAGCGTATTTCGCATTGAAGGAAAAAATTGTATTTCGCATGAATTCCCGCTTGAAACGCATGGCGGCGATCCAATGCCCTATTGCATGTATTTTCACGATGGAACCGCCATGCATTATTCAACCTTGTCTGGTTTTATTAACCGTAGCGCGGGTTGTGTTAGATTATTTAAAGCAGATGCAAAGTGGTTAAATAAGAAATTTGTGACACGCGGCACAATTGTTGTGGTAAAAAAATAATGTCAAAACTTCCTACCATTCTCGGCACAAAAACCATCGCAGAATCACGCATTTTTAAAATCGAACAAATGCATCTGCGTTTTTCAAATGGCCATGAAGCGCATTATGAAAGAATTTGTGGACGCTTGCCGGGCGCAGTGATGATTATTCCCATGTTGGATGACGACACATTTTTATTAATTCGCGAATATGCAGCCGCTGCCGGAAAATATGTGTTGGGTTTTGCAAAAGGCGCTATGGATCATGACGAAGATGTTTTGAAAACAGCGAACCGTGAATTAATGGAAGAAGTGGGTTATGGCGCGCATCAATTAACACACCTGGCGAGCTGGAGTTTATCGCCCGCCTATTTTAATGCAACGATGGAAATTGTCCTTGCTAAAAATTTATATCCGCAAAAATTGGATGGTGATGAACCAGAACCGTTGGAAGTAATTCCCTGGAAAATAAGCGATATTGATGCATTACTGGCACATTCTGAGTTTCACGAATCACGGAGTGTTGCGGCAGTTTTATTACTGGAGAGGATGTGTCGAACGAAATAACGGATTATTTACCCAGTGTTATTCTCGCTGCACAAAAAGCAGGTGAGGCATTATTATCCCATTTTCACAGTGGATTGAAGCATTCAATCACAATGAAACCCGATCAATCTCCAGTGACGCAAGCAGATATCGCAGCCAATAAAATCATTATTGATCACTTAATAAAAATAGATCCAAAAATTCCACTTTTATCCGAAGAAAATGGTATTCCGGATTTTTCAATTCGCAAGACATGGTCACGTTATTGGTTAATTGATCCGCTGGATGGCACGCGTGGATTTATCAAACACAGCCCAGAATTTTGTGTGAATATTGCATTGATTGAAAATCATATGCCGATTTTAGGCGTGATTTATTCTCCTGTTGATCAATATTGTTATTATGCAACAAAAAATAAGGGTGCTTTTTATCAGAGTAAAGAAATGGAAGCGCCAGCAGCTATGCACACTTGCAAAGCAGCAATGACACCATTGCGTTTTTTAACGGGTCGATTCGATCAGCATCCTTCATTTAAAAAAGTAATAGAAAAACATTTTAAAGAAGTGACAATTACCCAAATGAACAGTGCTTTAAAATTTCCGCAGATTGCACGCGGAATTGCCGATGTGTATGTACGTTTAGGATCCACGAGCGAGTGGGATACCGCAGCGGGACATTGCATTGTGAATGAAGCAGGTGGATCAGTGGTTGATTTTAGCGGCCGACCATTGCACTATAACACCCAATCATCGCTTATTAATCCACCTTTTATCGCAATGGGCGATCCAGCGCAATGCGATAAATATATTGCAGCAGTTTCAACTCAGGAGACATTATGAAAACAATTAAAGTGGCTATCACTGGCGGCGCAGGTCAAATTGGTTATGCGTTATTATTTCGTTTGGCATCTGGCCAAGTATTTGGTGCTGACGTTCGCGTAGATTTGCATTTATTAGAAATCACACCCGCATTGCCGTCATTAAAAGGCGTGGCGATGGAATTGGAAGATTGCGCGTTTCCAACATTGGGTAACGTTGTTATGACGGATGATGCCAATGTTGCGATGAAAGATGTGAATTATGTTGCGCTTGTGGGATCTGTTCCACGCAAACAAGGCATGGAACGTTCTGATTTATTAAAAATCAACGGTGCTATTTTTAAAGGCCAAGGACAAGCGATTAATGATCATGCAGCCAGTGATGTTAAAATATTTGTTGTAGGTAATCCATGCAATACCAATTGTTTAATTGCAATGAATCATGCCAAAGATATTTCACACGATCGCTTTTTTGCGATGACGATGCTCGATCAAAATCGTGCAGTTACACAATTAGCAATTAAAGCAGGTGTGCGAGTCACTGATATCGAAGATATGATTATTTGGGGAAATCATTCTTCAACACAATATCCTGATTTTTATAATGCAAAAATCAAAGGAAAATCAGCGTTCGATGTGATTAACGATGAAAAATGGTTTACAGAATATTTTATTCCCACCGTGCAACAACGCGGTGCAGCAATTTTAGCAGCGCGTGGATTGTCATCTGCTGCATCTGCTGCGAATGCGATTATCGACGGATTAAAAGCATTACATCATGAAACCCCTAAAAATAAAGTGTATTCGATGTGTAAGGCATCAAAAGGTGAATACGGTGTAGATGAAGGATTGATTTTCTCATTCCCTTGTCGCACAGAAAATGGAAAAGTAATTGCAGTAACCGATGTAAAACACAATGCATTCGGACAAGCAAAATTAAAATTAACGCTGGATGAATTACGCAGTGAGCGTGATGCGGTGAAGGAGTTAGGATTGATTTAGATGTTCGTAGAGACGCGATTTATCGCGTCTCAAATCTCAAATTACAAGCAAATTTCATGAAAATCCTCGGCATCGAAACCTCCTGCGACGAAACAGCCGTTGCGATTTACGATCGCGATGCAGGTTTGCTCGGTCAATTAATTCATAGTCAAATTGATTTACACAAAAAATACGGCGGCGTGGTGCCTGAATTGGCATCGCGTGATCACATCCAAAAATTATTACCGCTGATTCAACAATTATTATCCGAATTAAAATTATCCTCGAAAGATATCTCAGGCATTTCTTATACACGTGGACCTGGATTAATTGGTGCATTAATGGTTGGCGCATCCATTGCGCGCAGCTTGGCATTTGCATGGAATATACCAAGCATCGGCGTGCATCATTTAGAATCGCATATTATGGCGGCGATGCTTGAAGATCAAAAACCAGAGTATCCTTTTGTAACGTTGCTCGTGTCGGGCGGACACACAATGCTGCTTTATGCCGAAAAATACGGCGTTTATCGCATCTTAGGTGAAACATTGGATGATGCCGCTGGTGAAGCTTTCGATAAAACCGCGAAATTATTGGGATTGCCTTATCCCGGTGGACCGGAACTAGCAAAGCTTGCCACAAAAGGAAAATCCCATCGTTTTCATTTTCCGCGTCCCATGTTAAATCGTCCTGGTTTAGAATTTAGTTTTAGTGGATTAAAAACAGCAGCGATCAATTGTTTTTCGCAAAATGATCATGATGATCAAACAAAAGCAGATATTGCTTGCGCCTTCGAAGACGCAGTGATTGAAACGTTAATGAAAAAATCAGAACGCGCATTGATCGAGGCGCATTGCAATCAACTCGTGATTGCCGGCGGCGTGAGCGCGAATGAAAAATTACGTGTGCATGCTGATAAACTCGTAAAACAAGGCATCAAAGTATTTTTTCCACGACGCGAATTTTGCACCGACAACGCCGCAATGGTGGCAATTAATGGTTACATGCGGTTATCTCAAGGTGAATTTGATCTCTTAGATGTCGATGTCAAAGCGCGTTGGTCCATAGAAGAGATTCAAAAATGATGCCAGAAAATGATGCCAGGCAGAACTTCCATGCCTTTATATAAAATGATGCCAGGCAGAACTTCCATGCCTTTATACAAGGCATGGAAGTTCTGCCTGGCACTAAAATCGAGGTTATAATGCACTCTATTTTTCCTATTCCTGCTTTCAACGATAATTATATTTGGGTGTGGGTGGATGAATTAAAAAAACAGGCAATGGTGATTGATCCCGGTGACGCCGCACCCGTTATGGAATTTTTGAACCAGAAAAAATTAACACTGAATGCGATTTTAATTACTCATAAACATCACGATCATACGGGCGGTATCTCTGCGTTATTATCTGCATTTCCGAAAGCCGCTGTATTCTCCCATTCAATAGAAAATATCCAGCAAACAACACACACTGTATCAGATGGCGATGTCATTAGAATCAATGCGCATTCATTTAAAGTCATACATATTCCCGGTCATACGTTGGAACATGTAGCGTATTACTGTAACCCTGTTTTATTTTGTGGCGATACTTTATTTACGAATGGATGTGGTCGTATCTTTGAAGGTACAGCAGAGCAAATGCTGTCGTCGTTGAAAAAATTAATGGCACTGCCCGATGACACGCAAATTTATTGTGGACATGAATATACGTTATCCAATATTAAATTTGCATTACAAATTGAACCCAATAATCACGCATTAAAAAAACGTTTTGACGATGCCAAACAATTACGATCGCAAAATAAACCCACCGTGCCATCGACATTAAAATTAGAAAAAGATACCAATCCATTTTTGCGTTGTCATATTCAAGCGGTGATAGACCGTGTTTCAAAGCAGATAGGTAAATCTTGTGAAGCAGAAGTCGATATATTCTGCGCGTTACGTGAATGGAAAAATCATTTTTAATTGAATAGGCATTTACAGGCTTCTTGAAACGGTCGAATGAGGGGCTGTAATTTCTTCAATAATCCGAGTTAAAATGTCTCGTGCGGTCACATGGTAATCTCGTAACTCATTGCCACCGGCAGTTTCTGGAATTTGCGATAAGGCCGCTTCAATAAGTCGTTTAACGTCCGATAAACAGAATGTTGCGAATCTAATACCACGGTAAGATATTAAACAATTTCGAAGATATTTGGCTTTTGCTTTTTTCTCCTCGTCCGTCTCATGAGTCAGATAATTTTCTAGGGTGGCAATCAATTCATTTAATTGAGTTTGACCACTTGCTGCTACCGCGTGAGGAGAAGTGTTTGAAAAAAGACTGGGTTGCAGTGATGTCACTGATGCGGGTCTGTTGGGCTGTTCTTCAACAGCTGCAGCGCCAGCCGCTGGGACTTTGGTAGCCAATTCTTGCAATGTGGGTTTAATAAATTTTCTCAGATGCTCAGCTTCTAAGCGAGAAATAAGAATTCTCATGAACGAAGGGGGATTTGTTGTAAATACGCTTTTTGCCCCCGTTCTATCAAACAAATAACCTGTTGTGGAGGCAAAATAAGTGTCTTTTTTCAATAGATGAATTTTTTCTAAAGAAACAGGATCTTCATAACACCCTTCTTCGTCTTTTGTATTTCGTGGAAAATGTATGACAATTTCACGCGCGTGTTGATAAATCTCTTGTGCTAGTCCATGCTCCGGGTTATTACACAAAAAATGATTGAAAGACAAGCTAACCTGCTGTAGCCATTCCTCTGGTGAGTCCATGTCTGCGGGACGCGAAATTGGAATGTCTGGATGATTTCGAAAAAATGTGTGAATTATTTCCCGCAATTCACCAACTGTTTTAACAGATTGTCTGCTCATTCTATTTCCTTATTGTCGAGCCTTAAACAATTTTTTAGATACTACCTGCATTTTTATGCTGCATCAATGCCCACTGTACATGTTCCCTCACAATTTCCGACGCGTGGTTTTCTCTCGATTTTAAGGCTAAAATTGTCGCGTCAGATTTTTCAGCATTACCCAATGCAATCGCAATATTGCGCAACCAACTTTCATAACCTGCACGTCGCATTGCTGAACCTTCCGTTTTTTCTAAAAATTCTTTTTCACTCCATGCAAATAATTCAATTAAATCCGCATTTTTTAAATTACAGCTTCATCACAGATCATAGTTAAATTTTATTTGCGCAAATGTTATCTGTTCTTCTATGTTGCATCAATGCGTCTATTTCTGCACATTATCTAGTGGATGATCATCTAAATGCGTCGCTGATACAGTTATTAAAGACGCGCATAGAAATGTGTTCGCCGATATTGAATTGAAACAAATTATTTTTCTATGAAAGTTTAGCGACAATCGCATCAATGACTTTTGTCGACTCTGTCCACCGCTCTGCAGCATCTGGTTTTGGCCATGCTTCACTTTCGATAATCACAATGTGTTTTTTAGGATTAACATAAAGAATTTGACCATAAACACCCATTGCTTCATACGCACCATCTGTATTTTGTGGAATCCACCATTGATAACCATAACCAAATTCGTGATCTGTTGGTTGCGGTAAATGCGGCGTCGTTGATTCTTTTACCCAAGATGCGCTGATAACACGCGTATTTCCAATCACGCCATTATTCATCATCATCAAACCAAATCGTCCGTAATCACGTAACGTTACATTGATACAGCCAAACGTAGGTTCTTCTGGCTGCTTTGTCGAACGATAAATAAATGCATCACTTTGTGCGCCTATTTTGCTCCAGATCATTTTTTGTAAATAATCACTGAATGACATCCCAGTCATTTTTTCAATAATCATGCCAAGCACTTGAGTATTAGCGCTTTCATAATCAAATTCTGTGCCCGGTTTTACTTTTGGATTTCTTTTGAGAGATTTTAATATCGTTGAGAATGGGACATTGCCAAAAGTGACTGCTTCACTGAGTTGTGAAATGGTAGAGTGTGGATCCGAACCATTTTCCGTGGCGTCAACACCCGTTGCCATTTGCAAAACTTGCTTCAGTGTGACGTTTTTGTAACCGCTATCTTTCAATTCAGGTAAGTATTTAGTAACAAGATCATTAACGCTCGCACCCTTGGTATTTTCAAGTGCTATGCCGAACAGTTCTGCTGTAATAGATTTTCCAACCGAATTTGAAATAAATCGCGAATTTTCATTGGCACCTTGAAAATAACGCTCAACAATAATGTGATTATTTTTCAGAACGAGAAAACCTAATACGGCATTACGCTTGTAATATTGATCCAGTGTGTAAGTGTTGTGGTCAAAAGTGTAATTGACCGTGAATGGTTTATCAGATTTTACGAGTGGGTAAACAGCACCTGAGCGTTTGACCCAGTCTAAATGAAAACCGAGTTTGTCGATGTTATGATAATAATAATAACTGTAGGGCGGAACTAAATAACTGTAGGGTCCGGAATGCAGTTCGGTAGGTTTTAATTTTTTAAGATCGATTGTCGGATGTGCAAAGGCCGCTGATGCAAAAAATGTAACTGTCGACAGCAGAAACAATCCTTGTTTATATTTCTTCATATAATGCAATCCTTTGCTTTTAGCGATATTAGCATATTTTATGTTGCATCAATGCCCATGCTACATGTTCTTGCACAATAACAGACATATGATTTTCACGTGTTTTTAAGGCTTTTATGACAGCTTCGGATGTTTCTGCATTACCCAATGCAATCGCAATATTGCGCAACCAACTTTCATAACCCGCGCGCCTCATTGCTGAGCCTTCCGTTTTTTCTAAAAATTCTTTTTCACTCCATGCAAATAATTCAATTAAATCCGCATTTTTTAAATTATGTCGTGGCTGAAAATCTTTTTCTCCCGTGAATTTTGCAAATTTATTCCAAGGGCAAAATAATTGGCAATCATCACATCCGTAAATACGATTACCCATTAATGGTCGTAATTCTGGATCAATTGAGCCTTTATATTCAATGGTGAGATAGGAAATACATTTCCGTGCATCGATTTGGTAGGGTGCGACGATAGCTTTTGTGGGACAAACATCAATGCAAGCAGTACAACTGCCGCAATGTTCTGTTGCAAAAGGTTCATCTATCGGCAGTGGTAAATTCGTAAATAATTCGCCAAGAAAAAAGAATGATCCGGCGTGTTGATTCATGACCATCGTATTTTTGCCAATCCAGCCGATGCCTGCTTTACGTGCCAAATGACGTTCAAAAATCGGTGCGCTATCGGTGAAGGCGCGATAAATAAAATGTTCCGCGCGCATTTTTTCGTTTATTTTTTCAGCTAACTGATTTAAACGTTTACGCAGTACTTTGTGATAATCGCGACCCAATGCATAACGTGAAATATACGCTTTGTTTTTATTATCGAGAATTTCTGTGCTTTCATGATCTGCGGGTAAATAATCCATGCGTACTGAAATAATGCGCAAAGTACCTGGCACGAGTTTTTGAGGGTTTTTTCGCAATTCACGATTATTTTCCATGTAGCGCATTTCACCGTGATACTGTTTATCAAGCCATAATTGCAATTTTTCATCAGCATCATCGGTATCGCAATTCGTAATGCCCACTTGCCCAAAACCGAATTCTTTAGCCCATGCTTTGATCTGCACAGTTAATTCGGTAAAATCAAGTGAATGAATGGATGACATGCGAGCACCTCGAATAATGAGCGAATTATACCAGAATTTAGAATGGCAGTTATTATCGCAAGAATTTGCAAAACGAGACCCTGCAGCACATAAAGGTGATTTTGGACATGTATTGGTGGTTGGCGGTGATTATGGAATGCCAGGTGCTGCTCGTTTGGTAGCAGAATCCGCATTACGCGTTGGCGCTGGATTGGTTTCTGTTGCAACACGGGCAGAACACGTTGCGATTATTACTGCGGACTGCCCTGAAATTATGTGTCATGCGATACAAAAAATAGCTGATTTACAGCCTTTATTGCAAAATGCGAGTGTGATTGCCGTTGGTCCAGGGTTAGGAAAAGGTGAGTGGTCGCGTGAATTACTAGAAGCGGTTTTAGCGGTATCTAAACCAATCGTCATTGATGCGGATGGTTTAAATATATTATCTGAATTGCCATGCAGAAAAGATAACTGGATTTTAACGCCACATCCAGGTGAAGCGGCGCGATTATTGCATTGCACACCTGCGCAAATACAAGCAGATCGATCATTGTCCGCGAAAAAATTGAACGATAAATATGGCGGTATTATTGTGCTCAAAGGTGCTGGCACATTAATTCAAGCAGAAAATGAGTCGCCATTTATTTGCAACGCAGGAAATCCCGGTATGGCTACTGGGGGTATGGGTGATGTTCTGACCGGTGTGATTAGTGGTTTATTGGCACAACGTTTTCCGTTATTATCTGCCGCAAAAATAGGTGTATTGATTCATGCATTGGCAGGTGATCAAGCGGCTAATAATGCGGGTCAGCGCGGAATGATCGCGAGTGATTTGATGCCTTATTTAAGACAATTGGTAAATCCATGAAAACACCCACTGTTCCCGTTTACAAAGAATTTTCATATTTTGGCGATATTGAATGATAATTTATCTCAAAAATGCTCACATACGAACAAGTATGCCCCGCTTTTTTCGACAAATTATCATTCAATCTCACCTAAAATCTGAAAATTTAAGTTAATCAACCTTCAGAGCGGAAACTGCAATGAAAACACTTTTTTTTGAAACAGCGATCGATACAGAATTGTTTGCAGCAACACTGGCTTCAATGATTGAAGCCCCCGCGAATATATATCTAGAGGGTCAATTAGGTGCAGGAAAAACAACATTTGTGAAAGGCTTTTTGGCGGGGTGTGGATATGAGGGATTGGTAAAAAGTCCGACATATACATTGGTGGAAACTTACGATGTTAGAACCGGCGTTATTTTGCATGCTGATTTATATCGCATCAAAGATCTCGAAGAACTAGAAACGATGGGATTTCGAGATTATTTTAATGCACAAACCATTGGTTTGATTGAATGGGCAAGTCATGCGAAAGCGTGGTTGCCCACACCCTTATTTTTGTGCACACTGAAAATGCAGGACAATTTTGCGGGGCGAGTATTAGAGATTCAAGCGGGCTTGCCTTTGACGAAATCATTGCGCGATTGGTTTAAGGAATTATGAAACGATTTTTTTTAAATACTTTATTGTTAGGCACATTTTTATTTTCTGTTGCAACAATGGCGAATACGGTGATTCTACGTAGCATGCAGATGCATGCCGCAATGCATGAATCTCGTATTACGTTTAATCTATCAGCACCCACACAATATCGCGCTTTTATGTTGTACAATCCAAATCGTTTTGTGGTTGATTTAAAAAATGTAAAAACATTTCATCCGCTGCATCTTGATATGGCAGGAACAGCCATCAGAAATTTTAAATATGCAACGCATCGTGATGGTATTTTTCGAATTGTATTTGGATTGAATTCATCGTTGATACCACAAACACGTGTTTTGCCAGAAAATTATTTGCATGAAGCGCGATTGCAAATAAGTTTTTATAATCAAAATATGGCTGCACAGCCAAAACCAGCTACACCAGTTTTTTTATCAGATACGCCATCTGAAGAAAGTCACACAAAACACCGCGATATTATTATTGTGGTTGATCCTGGACATGGCGGAAAAGATCCGGGTGCAACGGGGCCGGGCGGTACGCATGAAAAAACAATTGTGCTAGCCATCTCGAAAAAATTACAACGTGATATTAATCAATTGCCTGGTTTTCATGCTGATTTAACACGCACAGGCGATTATTATTTAACATTGCGTCAACGATTGGCAATTGCCAGAAAAGACCATGCAGATATGTTTATTGCAATACACGCTGACATTTGGCGAAATAAAAGTGCAGGTGGTGTTTCTGTTTTTGCATTATCACAACGCGGTGCAACAAGTGAGGCTGCGCGTTGGTTAGCAGCACGTGAAAACGCATCGGAATTAATGGGCGGCGTAAACTTGCAAGATAAATCACATTTATTAAAATCAGTTTTAATTAATTTATCGCAAAGTGCCACAATTCGTACCAGTTTAGAAATTGGTGAGGATGTGATTCAAGCGGTAAAACCAATTGCTCGATTACATCATGATGTCGTGGAACAAGCGGCTTTTGTTGTTTTAAAATCACCTGATATCCCATCGTTGTTGGTTGAAACAGGATTTTTATCTAATCCGCATGAAGAAGAAAGATTGCGGAGTCAGTCTTATCAAAAAAAATTAGCGATGGCTATTATGCAGGGTATTGATCACTATTTTGCGCAATATCCACCGCCCGGAACGTGGGTGAGTTATTGGCGAAATCATCCGCACGTAACACATTCAGAACCCAATCGTTATGCATTGTAAAATATTTTATTTTTATTTTTTTACAAAAACACGGATATAAATTTTAAAAAAACAGCATTAGACTATTTTCATATTATTCAACCAAGGAATTTTATGAAAAAATATTGTATTGCTGCTTATGCAATTGCCTCAACAATTTTATTTTTGTCTCAACCAATTTTAGCGGATGATGCTTGCATCGTCATCGGCTTTCATGAGCCAAACAGTCAAACGTATGATGGTCCCACCTACTGTAGTAGTGTAACGATTAAAAATATTATCGTGCGTGGTCCTTTGCATACAGATCATGCTGTCATGCTTGGCACAACCCAAGTTGATGGCCCGCTTTTTTCAAAATCTACTCTATTTAACACGATTCAGATCAAAAGCCCATTTTCTCAAATGAAAGTGAGATTACAAGATCACACAATAGATAAACATAATCTTATTTTTGAAGGCGCTAGTGGATTGTATCACGTAGATCATTCCTCAAATATAGAAGGAAAAGTAATTAACGGAAATCCGATGAATAAAGCCCCCGTTTAAAATTAGTTTGTTTAAATATGTTCTGAGAAATGAAAACACAAATACTGAGAGAATGATTGATGGTATGACTGCCGAAGATAAAGACTTGATAGCGAGTGGGAACTTGGATGTGTCTTTTTTCACCCTAAAGCGGGCACTTTGTAGCAATTTTCACATCGTACTGTTTTTTAGGGTGAAAAATGGCACGTCCAAGTAACCCACGAGCAGATCGGTATTTCCCGCAGTCATATCATGCATGAACGAACACAACTATCAGTTTATAACTATTAATATAGTATTGGATGTTAAATGAAAGCGCTTACAAAAAATCATTTTATCTTAGCTGCAGAGCAATTTGGAACGCCATTATTCTTATATCACGCCGATGTAATTAAGCATGCATATAATCAATTGCGGCGTTTATTAGCATCATCATGTGATATTTTTTATTCAATGAAAGCAAATCCTGCCTTAGCAATTTGTCAGTATTTAAATAAGCTTGGTTCAAATTGTGAAGTATCTTCAAAAAATGAATTATTAACAGCATTGCAAGCAGGATTTTTACCACAACAAATTATTTTTGTAGGACCTGGAAAAAATGATGAAGAAATTACACTGTGTATTCAAAAAAAAATAAAGTCAATCGTTTGTGAGTCAGTAGAAGAAATCTGTCGTGTCAATGTATTATCAAAAAAATATCATAAGAAAACATCGATACTTATTCGAATAAACCCCGATTTTCAGGTTACAAAAGCACCTATTAAAATGAGCGGTGTCGCAACACAGTTTGGTATTGATACGCAAATACTAATTAAAAATATGAATTATATTTTAGCATTCAAATTCATATCAATTGATGGTATTCAAATTTTTAATGCCAGTCGCGTGCTTGATTCTGATGCCTTGTACGAAAATGCTAAAAATATATTACAGCTAGCCGATCAATTGTCGCGCCAATTTTCAATTGAATGGAAAACAATTGATATCGGCGGAGGATTTGGGATTCCTTATTTTGCCAATGAAGAAGCATTGTGTATTTCTACTTTAATTTCGAAAATATCTGTTTTGTTTCAAATGTATAATATATCACATCCTGCTACACGCTTTATTGTAGAGTTGGGAAGATATTTAGTATCTGAATCAGGTTATTTAATAACATCCGTTCAATCCGTCAAAGAAAGTCATGGAAAACATTTCGCTATTGTTGATGGCGGCATGCATTGTTATTTCTCAGCGACCGGATTGAGTTCATTTGTGCATCGTAATTTTCCAATGCAATTTATCTTGCAAGCACCTGACATAAATTACAAACAAATAAATTATAACGTGACGGGACCATTATGCACACCAGGTGATGTGCTATTAAAAGACGTCGTATTACCCCCATTAAAAAAGGGGGACAAAATTATTTTATCCAACGTCGGTGCTTATGGATTATCAGCATCACCTGGACGTTTTTTAAGTCATGGTTCGCCCTCTGAAATATTGTACGTGCATAATAAATTGCACTGTATAAGAAGAAAAGAAACACTTAACGATATTTTATCAACACAATTAGAAATTAATTAATAAAACAGGAGAATAAAATGTTAGCTACAGAAACCGCAGTAAAACAAGCATTGGCAAGCACACTCAATTTTTCAGATATTTCTGAAATACGCTCAGAGCACAGGCTCAGAGATGATTTGCAATTGGACTCGATGAGTTCATTGATGTTTCTAATGAAACTTGAAGAATCGATTGACGGATTTTATGTAGATCCTGAGACTTTAAAAATGCAGGATTTAGAAACTGTTTCAACCGTTACAAATTATATTAATACACAAATGTTAAATAGAGATATCAATGTACATTAATCATATTGACTATAAAACAAATTTTCATCACAACATAAAAAAAATACCAGTCAGTGATCGTGTGAAACAATATTTTGAGGATTTGTATTCACGAAATGGCACGGAATTATCGATTGATATGTCTGTTTTTGTTAACGATTATATGGCTTTAGGAAAATTATTGTTTGATGAGATTTATTCAACGCATGAATTAAAGAATGCGCAAACCATTTTTTTTCCAGTTTGGGCTGTATCGTGGAATATGGAATATGCAACACCTGAGCTACATTGGAAAGAAAAATATCAGATTGATGCAACATTTTTAGATGTGCGAGATTGTGGATCACTCTGTGTATATTATGCGTTTCATCTTATGCTAAAGCTTCAAAAGTCAGAAACCGAAAAAAATAATGTATGTTGTTCAATTGAAAATGCATTTCTGCCTAATCTAAAAAATAATCATGGTATTTCACCGAGCATGAATTATATCGCATCGGTTATATTTTCGCATCATAGTAATGATAAAAATAGTTTAAAAATAATTATGTGTGATATTTACGATATGCATCAAATTAATTCAATAGATCAATTAAAGAAAACAATAAATAACGTTATGCAGACGTATGATATTTCTGAAAATGAACACATGATTTATATTAGAAAAAATACTGACTATTTTAGTATTGAAAATTGTATTTCAATTGCATACCCCATTTCTTCTGGATTTGCTTATTATTGTCTGAGTTTAATTTATAAAAGCAGAAAAAAAATAAATTTTAAAAATATATTTATTATTGATTTAGACCATGCAAATTCATTAATGGGAATTTTATTTGTAAAAATTCAGTAGGTGACAATATGAAGAATACAACACAGTTTCAGTCCGAATGCTACATCAAAGTTTATTGGCATGATTTATTTATACAAGCAGGTGCTTATATTTTGCAAAGCAATAGAAAATTTGGATTAGTAAACTCAACCGGTATCGCAATGATACCAAACAATTTTGTTTTATCTGATCGTATCGTACTATATTGTCAAAACAAAATTGAAACATTGTTATTAAGCGAGTTAACCCCAGTTGCAAATTTATTTTTAAAGAACTCAGGTATTAGTTATTTTAGATTAAATAATTATTATCATGAGCTTTCATATTCGGATATATATGTTCAATTTGTTAAAAAAATTATTTTAAATGTTTCTGATGTATTTAACAGTATTTTTAATTATACCTATAAACACCTATCAAAACGTCATTACGATCATAAAATAATATCATCAATAGAATCGGTACAAAATCAATTTATTAATTGTGCTATTTTATTTGAAAAGACACGCAATTTATTGTCCTCAAATATACAGTTATCACAAATTCAATTTATTATTTCAAAATTACTTGATGCTTTAAATATTCTGTCTAAATTAGGTGGTGCACGCGCAGTATTAAAAAATAATGTCATTGAGTTAATGTTTCATTTAAAGATGTTTGAAAAATTTATTTATGGTCATTTGGAATCTTTCCAGAAAGTCCATTTTTGATAGTTAAATAGCCACATTTATTTTAGATGCTGTACAGTTTCTTGAGGTTTATTGCATGCAATCATATTATACAGAACCCAGTAATCGTTATGGTGAATTATACGCATCATACGCACACTCTTTTCGTGATATTGCATTTGAAATAGATGCTAACCCACAAAATATATTAAATTATACCCATCTTCCTGCCATTCAATTTATTGTTTCAGATTGCAATAGTTCAACATTACAGCGTACGCAATACTTAGAAGCATTAGGATATGGTGACGCGGGTGTGTTATTGGCTTCTCCTGGCCCGTCACTCTCTGGATTAATGCTGAGAGAATTAGGTTTGCCCGAACAAATTGATTATTTTTATAAAATAATTAAAGAAAAAAATATGCGTACCTTTTTCGCATTAACTGAACCTGAAAAAGGATCAGATGCCAATCACATACAAACAAGACTTATAATAGATAATAATAAAAATAATTTTTTTAGTTTAACCGGCACAAAAAGTTTTTTCGGTAATGGCGCGGTTGCAGATACGGGTATTGTCTTGGCCAGATTATCGGATGGACCTGCAGGAATTCGTGCTATATGGTTAACGCCTGACTTAATGCAGCAACATTCAATTGAAAAAAATACACTACCAATGTTTGCATTGCGGGGAGCACAAATAGCGTTAATTAAGTTCAATCAAACAAGCATCCCACGCGAATTTATATTAGGTAATCATTTATCGACTTGTGAAAATGGTTTGCTTGGCATTGCAAAAGTATTTAATCGTTTAAGAACAGGTGTTGGTGCTTTAGCAATCGGACAAGCACAGGCAGTCTTTGATCTTATTTTTTTATTAAAACAAAAAAATTTAGGTTCATTAAAGTCACTTTTTTCATATATGAGCTTACAGTTATTGTCAGCCAGAAAAATGCTTCATGATGCTGCAATGACTATTGACTCTAATGCATGTGCAAGCTATTCACCATCATTAGCTAAATCAAACGCAACTTATATTGCTGAAAAAATAATCACAACATGTATTGACTTGTGCACTATGGATGAATTGCTGTCGTCGCCTTGGTTAATAAAATCGTACAGAGATGTTTTTTGCTGGGAATTTATGGAAGGATCAACACCTATTCAAAAAAGAATTATATCTGGTAACTTAAATCAGATAGTTAAAAAAATAAAGCAAAATGAGTGTATTTTATGAAAAAAAATAATTATTTATTGTTACATTTATTTCTTGAAAGTGTACTGCTTTATAAGGATAAAGTTGCATTAATTATTGATGATGAAAAAATTTCATATCAAACACTTTATAATGATTGCTTAAGCCTTATTCAGAAGATGAAATTCACAAGATTTACACGTGGCGATCGTACTATTATTCAAGCAGGAAATTCATATATAACAGTTGTTGCATTTTGGGCATCAATTATGTGCGATTGTGTACCATGTATTATTGATCCCGAATTAAAAGATGAAGCGCTCGTTAAATTGATTAAAACAATTGATCCCGTCATTATATTTTTTGATATGCTTTCTGAGTCACAAATTAAAATTATCTATTCGTTCCAAATTGATACAATTAATTCTCTGAACGATCGCGATATCAATAAAAATCCATTGAGTTTTTCAAAATCACAAAATACAGAATCTGATTTATTAATGATTATACATACTTCAGGCAGTACAGGTGAGCCAAAAGGTGTCATGCTATCCAATCGTAATGTGCTTTCTGCTATAGAATCAATTTTAGATTATCTTAAAATTAATTGTGATGATGTGATTTTATCGGTATTGCCCATGCATTTTGATTATGGTCTATATCAAATGATACTGTGCTTTAGCGTTGGTGCAGTGCTCGTACTTGAAAAAAATATGCTATTTCCCGCGATAACTGCGCAAAAAATTGTTTCCCACAAAGTTACTGTACTGCCATGCGTTCCATTGATGGTGCAGTTATTTTATACAACACAAAAGCAATATTGCTTTGATTTTTCATCGTTACGAATCGTGACAAATACAGGTGAAAATTTATCTTATACGCATATTCAAAAAATTAAACAGACATTTCCAACAGCTCGTATTTTTTCAATGTATGGATTAACAGAGTGCAAGCGGTGTAGTTATATACCACCTGATCAGTTGGATTCAAAGTTTGATTCAATTGGTATATCGATGCCTAATCTTGACATGTGGATTCAAGATGAGCAGGGAAATCCAGTTGCGCCTCATCAAGAAGGCAATTTAGTTATTTCCGGACCAACAGTAATGATGGGATATTGGAGAAACAATACAGAGACTGATAAAAAAATTCGGTATAACCCCATCGGTAAAAAAATATTAATTACTGGTGATAGAGCAATCATGGATGAGGATCGTTATTTCTACTTTAGAGGTCGACATGATTTTATTGTAAAATACAAGGGAATAAAACTAGATAGCCTTGATATTATGAAAAAAATATCATGTATTCCCTATGTAAATCGTTCTCATATTTTTTTAGAGACTGATAAACAAGAAAATAAAATACTTTATGTGTGTGTCGAAGTTGAATCTAAAAATATGGTTAATGACACACTAAAAAAAGAAGTGTATTCGCTTTTTCCTGTTATTCAAAAACCAGATCATCTTTATTTTACTGACCAATTTCCGTCTCTATCTAATGGAAAATTAAATAAGTCTGCTTTAGAAAAAATGGCGATTCAGGTATGTATATAAGTCATATCAGTTATTACATAGCCGATAATAAAAAAACAGTCAATGAGTTGATGCTTGATGGTGAAATGACGGCAACTGAATCTCATGTATTTGAAAAAATGATGGGATTAAAGTTAATTCCACGTGATTTTAAATCTCATACTCAAAAACAACTCAACACTGTGATTGAAAAAATGATGAACGAGTTTGTTGTAGATTGCTGTAAAGTAAAATATGTTTTTTTTGCACACACAGCTGATTATTGCACACCCTTTAACACGAGTGTATTACATGAGATTACACACCAGTTTTCGTTCAATAACGCACTTTGTTTTGGCTCAAGCGTTTATAAATGTGCTGGCACATTTCATCAGATGTCACTATCTAAAAAATTATTTCAAACATTATCAAATGAAGACAGTATTCTATTACTTACAGCTGATAGCACCTTTACAAAAATGTTAACAGTGATTCCAGGTGCAACCATTATGGGAGATGCATCAACAGCCATTTTATTGAAAAAAGAAGGTTTGCATCACCAATTTATTGATTGTTATATGAAATCATTAGGTCAGTTTGCTAAAGGACTTTGGGGTGACACGAATGAAAAACTTGCCTTTCAATCTGTTTACGTCAATACGATTCTAACAATAATCAAAAAAAATAATTTGAAGTTAGGTGATATCAAATGCATTTTTCCACATAACGTTAATTTATTGTCCTGGAAACAAATTATGCATGCTTTATCGTTAAACGATGACAAGGTGTATTTAGATAATGTTCCAAAAACTGCACATTGTTTTGGCTCTGATCCATTTATTAATTTAAAAGATGGTATTAAAGAAGGACGCATTGTATCCGGTGATTACTATTTGCTAGTAACGATGGGCTTAGGCGCTACTTTTGCCGCTATGCTTTTTCAGTTTTAGTACCAAGCAATAGTCAAGGAAGCGAACCCACGAGCAGATCAGTCTTCCCCGCAGTCATATCATGCATAAACAAATAAAATAAGCCTACAAGTGAGCTGTAAATGAACGATTTCTTTAAAAAAATAATATCCATATCACAGAATTTTAAAAATAAAAAAGCGATTATTATAGATAATATTGGATACAGTTACGCTGAAATTTTACAATGGTCATTTCATCTATCAAAAAAGTTTTTATTATTTCGGAACGAAAAAAACTTCTGTGTCATTTTATCAAGAAAAACAATAAAATTTTACATCGGAATGCTCGCTTGCTTTTTTTCTAATACTATTTATACCCCACTGAATGTAAATAAAGGTATTGAAAAAAGCAAAATGATATTAAAAAAATTAAATACATCGTTTATTTATATTGGCGATATGGATAGTGATATTTTATATAATATTGTTTCATGTATTTCTAATGTACATATATTATTTTCAGACTATCAATTATATATGCAGTTTAAAAAATATAATGCTAATAATATCATACATTATATTGGTGAATTATCAGATGATTTGTCTGATTGCGAATTTAACTATGATTTTTTTTATGATTTTAATAAAAAACAAGACACTGCTTATCTATTTTTTACATCGGGTTCAACGGGTTTTCCAAAAGGCGTTCCCATTTCATACGCTAATCTCAATACCTATGTTGATTCGATAACATCTCTATTTATATTTTCAGCATCTGATCGATTTATTCAGTTGTCAGATATTGCATTTGATATTTCTATTCATGAAATTATTATCTGTTTAACAGTAGGTGCGACATTATACGTATATGATGAAAAATATGAGATGAGCGCAGCACGTTTTATTTATCAACATAAAATTACACAGTGTATTTTAGTACCGTCATCAATACCGATGCTTATAGGGCAATGCCAATTTTATAAATGCATTTTAAATTCTTTAAAGCAGACGATGGTATGTGGTGAGTCTTTTCCTGTCGTCTACGCTAAAGAATGGGAATTAATTGCGCCCACTTCATTAATTGTTAATTTATATGGTCCCACAGAAGCAACCGTATGTTGTACTTATTATGTTTATCAAAAGAATATTGATTATAGTATGTTAACAATATTGCCGATCGGTAAATCTTTTTTAGGCACAAAAATATCTATTACAGACAATGATGAATTAGTTATTTCAGGAAAACAAGTTTCTACAGGTTATATAAATGCTAGCAGTGATAATTCATCTAGATTTACCTATGATCCATTTACAAAAAAAATGTCCTATTACACAGGCGATCGAGTTTCTTGTCACCCAAACTTTGGTTATTTGTTTTTAGGTAGAAATGATGATCAATGGCAGGTAAAAGGATATCGCATTGAAAAAAATGAAGTGGAATCAGTTCTGCGTTGTGTTCTTAATATGTTAGAAATTTATGTAGTACCTAAATATGATGTCAATAGATTGATTGATTCGTTAGTTTTATTTTCACCGCATAAAATTGATTTATCGCTATTTAAAAAAAAATTATATATGTTTTTACCAGAATACGCTGTGCCATTACTGACCATCCAATTAGATTCAATACCCAAATTATCAAATGGAAAAATAGATTATCAATTTCTAATTAACAAGGCGAATATATGAAAAATAAATTTTATTTAGAGCAGAGCATTTATTCAGATCCTGGAAAATTCGGAAAGTGGTATGATCCGTTTTCAAATGATATTTCAGCAATGACGTTACAAATTCAAAATTTATTTATGCATTATGCTGATATCAACTTATTTTCTGTTTCAATTGCAGAAACACGATTTAATGAATTAAATTTACGTACTATTGCAAAGTCTTTACAAACAATCCTATCTGATGACCATGAGCTAACGCTTACGAGACCGCCTGAAAAACGTATTATGGGTGTCTGTCGTGATACGTCTTTATTATTATGTTCTGTGTTACGATCGCGAGGCATTGCGGCGCGATTACGTTCCGGTTTTGTAAATTATTTTATTCCCGGACTTTTCTTGGATGGATTTTGTGTTGAATTTTTTGATGAATCGCTGCAGCGTTGGCGTTCAATTGATACGCGTACGACACAATTACATATTGACCATTATAAATTATCCATTGACTTTGATTTGATGAATGTGCCCAATACCCGTTTTATTTCCGCAGCCAATGCTTGGCGCATGTGTCGCTTTGAAAATGCGGACCCCGTTCGCTTTGGATCGCGTCAACATCGCGGGTTATTTACTGTTCGAAATCGATTAATACAAGATTTAGCGTTATTAAATAAGCAGGAAATGTTGATCTGGGATCTGTGGGGTCCGATGTTAACTACTTCGGTGACAGACTATTACTTGCTCGATGAACTGGCTGATTTATTGTTGCATCATGATAATACAATTGAAAAAATAAATGAATTTTATAATCACCATTTGCAATTCAAAGTACCCAATACAATTTTAGTCGATAATCCATTTTTAACAGCAGAATGGGTTACTTTGTGATATCCATTAATGCATTTGAAACATTTATACCTGATTTGCGAGTACCTGTTGAAGATCTTGTCATTCAAACGTCCTTACCTAAGGAAATGTTATCTATTTTTAAAATGATTTACGGATTACGGTATATTTCAATTTATGATAAAGGTGATTTAGAATCATTAATTTCTAAACCATTGCAAAAAATAGTGTCACAATGCAACGATTTGTCATCCATAAAGTATTTAGTTTATGTGCATACTACCGGTGTTATTTTACCGTATGGCGATACAATGCTGCACCGTTTAAAAGAAAAATTTCATTTGCAGCACACAATATCATTTAGTATGACGTTGCAAAAATGTGCTTCATACTTTAAAGCACTTGAGATGTTAACTGTTTTGCTCGCACAACACCCCTCGCATTTAGCCATTGTATTGACGGGTGAGGTCGCATTTTCACCTCAACTTCGTGTTGTTCCGCGATCATCTATTGTTGGTGATGCAGCATCTGCAGCATTATTTTCTTTTTCTGGCAATGATCATCAACTGTTGGCTGTTGAAAATAAATTTATTATGGGTTATGCCAAAGGCATTTATTTATCAAATAATGAAATACAACTGTTTGATTCATTATTTATTCAATCAATTACCACTGTGATTAATAAAGTAGTTTTGATGGCAAAGTTAACATTAAAAAAAATTACATTAATATTGCCGCATAATGTCAACTATCCAACATGGAAAAAAATTTCTGTCGCATTGAATTTTCCGTTAGAAAAAATTTTTTTAGGCAATATTTCAAAAATAGGGCATGCATTTTGTTCTGATCATATGATTAACTTGCAATCGGCATTATTAGAAAATCGTTTAAAAAAAGGCGATTATTATGTGATGGCGGGGTGTGGAATGGGGTTTTATTTATCTGCCGCACTCTTTAGGTATTAACCCTATGTTTACTATTACTCAATTAACCGCAACTTACCCAGACCCATTTTTTAAAAAACCCAATAAAGATTATTTCGCTTACTTTGAAGATATGCAGCGATTTACAAAAACCTATTTAGATCAAACAATTTTGACGCAAAACAGTGGTTATACATTTTTAGAATTATTGGAAATGATGATGCGTGATAATGAAAAATTATTACCATTACTGCAACAAGCCGATATGATTGTATTTACGCATACTTCTTATGAATATGATTCACATTACTCGCATGTTGGGCCAATACTCGCAGAAAAATATCATCTAAAAGCAGATATGCTGGATGTGATTGAAGAAGGTGATTTATCTTTTACAACTGCGCAGCATATCATATCTGCTTATTTCTCTCAATCTAAAATAAAACACGCGGTGATTATTGCATTTCAGCAGCGCGCATTGCCGTTGCGGTATGTTGAAAATATAAAATTACCGGAATGCAATAGTGTGAAATTGTTTTTTTGGGATGGTGAATAAGGATGCGAATTTATTTATATAGCCATTTGTTCACAATTGTTGACGCAGCTGAGGAGATGGAAAGCTGGACCCTATCTCTTTTTCCGCTCAAGAAATGGGCCATCCATGGCCCGGTCCCGAAACATCCTGTTTCTATTCGCTGCAAAAGAGATAGGGATCCAACTTTCCATCAACTGATTTTATTGCGTCAAACAATTGCTCACGCCTTTTGATTTATTCGCGCTTTAATTTGATTAAAAGCAGCAACGGAATTCTTAGAATTCATACTTTAATTTGGATAAACATTTTAGAGGAGCGACGATGCAGCGAAGCGTTTGTTATGGTTTACGGGTAGCGCTCGAGGGGAATACGAGGCATGGATGCCGAGTTTAGCCTACATGGATGTACTTGCGGCGTCCCCGAGAGTGCTACCCTAAACCATAACAAAAAGCAAGCGGTTGCGTGGTTTGTTTACAGCAAGCGGTTGCGTGGTTTGTTTGCAGCAAGCGGTTGCGTGGTTTATTGAGCTCGAATTTCGCGCCAACTGGCGTTGACGCTTCTGAAATGATTCACTAGATTGTGCTGTGGTTAGATGAGTGCCAATTAAGATAATTGTGTAAATATTTGCAATTCTCAATATAACGTTGATTTTAGTTTTTAACTGACGCTTCACGATCTTTAAAAATTAATTTAATTTCATTGACTATATGTTTAAGCAGCACTTGTTTTGCCAATGAAACCCTCCAAAATAGCCCTATTGATCGAATTGATTTTGGTGTACTAAAAGGAATGTATGAAATAGTCGTGCTTTCGGTGCAGGCTAATTTTGGCATGAGCGTAATACCAACGCCTGCTGAGATCATGTGCCTTAATGTTTCTAAACTGGTTGCGCGAAAATTTTGATTTTCATGGATCTTTATTCGATTACAAACAGCAAGCGCCTGATCACGCATACAATGCCCTTCATTGAGTAACAATAATTCCTCATTTTTCAGATCGTTTTGACCGACATATTTTAATTTTGCGAGTGGATGTTTTTTGGGTGTTGCCAACAAAAATTCTTCTTCAAATAATAAAGCACTTCTGAAGTTTTTTTCTATCACCGGAAAGGCTAAAAATGCGGCATCTAATTTCCCGTTTTGTAATTGCTCAATAAGCGTAGCTGTTTTTTCTTCAATCAAATAAAACGATAGTTTTGGATAGGTTTTTGATAATTTAGGAATAATCACCGGCAGAAAATACGGTGCTAATGTGGGAAAAATGCCAATTCTAATTTCGCCACCGAAAGGATCCTTTGCAGACTTTGCGACGTCTTTGATATCTTTTGTTAAATCTAAAATCTGTCTTGCTTGTTTAGCAATTTTAACGCCATGATCAGTCAGCAAAACAGATTTATGAGTCCGCTCTAATAATTTCACGCCTAAATTTTCTTCAAGCTTTTTAATTTGCATACTCAATGCGGGTTGGCTTACAAAACACGCATCTGCTGCTTTTCCAAAATGTCCTAACTCCGCAACGCTGAGTAAATACTCTAAATCCCGAATGTTCATCTATACGCACCAATAAGAATAACTTATCGAAATCATAATATTAATCGATTTTATTGTCACCGTGTTTTTAGATAATCTGACACAGTGTTTTATTAACACTTTATTTATAACTAAAAGGGAATTTTTATGAAAGAGTCATTTATTGAAAAAATCGCAGTAATGAAGATGGTAAAAATTGAAAGTGGTATTGCAAATTATGCGGCGCGTTGCGGTTGTCCGCCAACCCCTTGTTGCAGCTGTCCACCACCACCGACTTGTTAAGCTACAGATTATTTACGGAGACATTTATGTTATCAACGCTCAGTGAAATCATGCAGTATAAAAATGCCGCCATTCTTAAACGCTATGAAAAAGACTTCCCTAATAATAAATTGTCAGCAGATGATGCATTTTATCATGTTAAGAAATATTTATGGCTATGCCAAAAACATGAAACGGATAGAAAAAACAATCCGAATGATGAATCCTTGCAATTTGTTTGTAGCATGTATCCAGAAATGCGTGAAATTGATGATATGTGGCACACATTTTTAATATTTACGAAAGACTACGCAGATTTTTGTGAGCGGTATTTTGGTCGATTTATGCATCATGCGCCAAGAAGCGATGCGGAAAAATATACTGAAAAATATGATCCTATACTTTTTAAAACAGAATTTACGCGAAATTTATCGTATGCCTATGATCATTTGGGCGAAGAAACAGTTACTGCGTGGTTTTCAGAATTAATCAAGGAAGGTGAATAATGCACGTGCCTGATCATTAGGATTTGATCTGTTAAATGTCAAATCCATTTCTTTTTGCGAAAATACATTACCATGAACGCCACACTCGCCACCATCATCGCCGCAACAGTGCGAAATCCCCATTGTGATTTCATCAGCGGAATATTCAACAAATTCATACCGTAAATACTGGCGAGTGCTGTAATTGGAATAAAAATAGTGGTAATGATCGTTAATGTTTTCATGATCTCATTCATGCGAATGGTGAGGCTTGATAAATACATATCAACCATGCTGGACAGCATATCGCGAAACGTTTCTATGGTGTCGATGGCTTGCATGGTGTGATCATAGACATCGCGCAAATAAACGCGGGTAAATTTTGTGATCAGCATTTCTTCCGCATAAAGCAAATGACTCACAGCTTCACGCATGGGCCAAACGGCTTTGCGTAATATCAATGCATCGCGCTTTAATCGATAAATTGTGCGTGCATTTTGTGGTGTCGGTGATGCAATAATACGCTCTTCCACTTTCTCAATTTGATCGCCTAAATTTTCAAGCACCAAAAAATAACTATCGACGATCGCATCAATTAATCGATACGCCAAATAATCCGTGCTCTGTTGTCGTAATCGTTGACTACCCGTTGTTTGTAATTTAACTAAAATGGAATCAAAAATGTTCGTATTAGATTCTAAAAATGAAATAATAAAATTTTTTCCCAGCACAATGCTCATTTGTTCAACGGAAAAATTCGACACTTCAGTACGCCAATGCAAAATTTTTAAAGTCACGAATAAGTAGTTTTCAAACTCTTCTACTTTAGGACGCTGCTCGACATTTAAAATATCTTCGACAGTGAGGGGATGAATCTTAAATAAATCAGCTAATGTTTTGATGGTATTGACATCAGATAATCCGACAACATTAATCCATCTGTTCTCTGTTGCATTTTGTTCTGGTAATAGTTTGCTGATATCAGCACCAGTCACCACATTACAATTATTTGCATCAAATGTGGCGACAGTGATAACGCTTGCTTTATTTTTTTGATCGCCTGTATAAATTGCTGTTCCTGGCGCTTGTCCTGCTTTTTCTGCGAGTTTTTGCACCTCAGAAAACATAATATTAACTCCGTTGTCTTTGAGTTTCGTAGAGCGCAACACCTGTTGCAACCGATACATTTAAACTTTCAACTGAACCTTGCATGGGGATTTTTGCTAAGTAATCGCAGGCTTCACGGGTTAATCGTCGTAAGCCTTGACCTTCGCCGCCCATCACAATACCTATATTACCTTTTAAATCCACATCCGTTAACGTTAATGTGGCATCTGAATCAAGACCCACCAACCAAACACCCAATTGTTGAATTTGTTGGATGGTGCGATGCAAATTAGTTACGGTTACAAAAGGCGTTTGTTCTGCAGCGCCGCAAGCCACTTTTTTCACAACATCAGTTAATGCCACTGCACGATCTTTTGGCGCAATCACTGCGGTGACACCAAATGCATTGGCGCTGCGCAAACAGGCTCCTAAATTATGTGGATCTTGTACGCCATCTAAAAACAAAAGGATGACGCGATCTGTCGCATTTTCGATACAAGCCATTAATTCTTTTTCTGTCCATGCAGATAAGGGCTTGCAGTTTGCAACAATGCCTTGATGATTTGCATCGATACCCACCAGTTCTTGTAATTTTATTTTTGATATCGTTTCGCACGGAATTTTAAATGATGCTGCCAGTTCGGTCATTTCGATCAATCGATGGTCATTGCGATTGGCTTGTACTAATAATTGCAGCACATCATGGGGACGCGTTTTTAATACGGTTTTTACTGCGTGAAAACCATAGATTAATTCATGTTTTTTCATATTTTAAATTATCCGACTTGCACAATTGAGTGAGTTCGCTATCATAAAGGAAATTTAGGGACAATTACACACGGACAATATAATGCAACCTGCCCAGACACCCAAAAAGCCGCAATCTCCTGTTTTTAGTTTTTTAGTGCTCGGTCTTTTTTTCTTTATTTTTACGGTAGGCGGCTGTTTTCATCGTCCTTCATCGCAAGATGGCCCGCCACATTACTATGTGGATGTGAGCAAAATTCACAACCCAATACCGCATTATTTGCCTAAAAGTAAGTATGGCAATGAAGATTATCACGTTGATGGTCGATGGTATCACGTTTTAAAAACAGCGCGCGGTTATGATAAGCGCGGTATAGCGTCTTGGTATGGCACGAAATTTAATGGCCGATTAACATCAACCCGTGAACCGTATAACTTATTGGGCATGACCGCAGCCAGCCCTGATTTACCGATTCCTTGCTATGTGCGGGTAACCAATTTGGAAAATGGTCGGCAAGTTATTGTGAAAGTGAATGATCGTGGACCTTTCGCTGCTAATCGCATTATGGATTTATCGTATGTTGCTGCAAAAAAGTTAGGGTATGCGAGTCGCGGTACTGCATTGGTCGAGGTCACGAGTATCGATGAGCCGAATCCGCTGCAAAGAACCCGTCAAATTTTCGCGCATCATCGTCCGCAGCTGTATTTACAAGTGGGTGCGTTTGCTTATCCTGCGAATGCGCAGCGATTGAGATATGAATTAGAGCGTTTAACAAGACGCAATATTATCATCACGCATGATGTGCGCGTATCAAGATTATATCGTGTGCAAATTGGGCCATTAGCAAACGTCGATGAATCAGATAGTTTGGTGGCACGCATTGCGCGTGCAGGGTTGGGGCATGCGATTACAGTGATTGGTTAATACCGTTATTCTCAACCTTTGTGCTGTATCAGTGATAATATAGTGATAGCCCCATTCGCGTTTGCTAACGCAAATGCTTCTAAACCATATCACTAGCGCGTGCTTGCTGACGGTTTGTGCCAGTGATAAAGCTTAGAAGCCCCCGCGTGAGCGGGCGCGAAAGTTTGAATAAAAATAGTGATATTCATTTTATGAATTGGTCAACCTTTCTTGCATCCGAAAAACAAAAACCTTATTTTCAAAGCATTTTAGAGTTTCTCAAACAAGAACGCTTAAAAGGTAAAATCATTTATCCCGCGCAATCTGATATTTTTAATGCAATTCGATTCACGCCATTTTCTGATGTCAAAGTGGTTATCGTTGGACAAGATCCTTATCACAATCCTCATCAAGCGCATGGACTTTCTTTTTCGGTGAAGCAGGGTATCAAACCACCGCCTTCATTAGTGAATATTTTTAAAGCATTAAAAAATGATTGTGATATTGAAATACCCAAGTCGGGTTGTTTAGAAAAATGGGCAAATCAAGGTGTTTTATTATTAAATACCGTTTTAACGGTTGAAGAAAATAAACCGCAATCGCACGCGAATATTGGCTGGGAAAAATTTACAGATACAGTGATTTCATGTCTTAATTCACATACCGAAACCATTGTTTATTTATTATGGGGATCTTCTGCGCAGAAAAAAACGGCATTAATTGATACGAAAAAACATGTGATATTAACCGCGCCGCATCCATCGCCTTTGTCTGCACATCGCGGCTTTTTAAGCTGTAAACATTTTTCAAAAGCGAATGCAATTTTAAAAAAAGCAGGTAGAATACCGATTGATTGGTAAGCCGAGATGGTGGAATTGGTAGACACGCAGGTTTCAGATGCCTGTGGGGTAACACCCGTGGAGGTTCGAGTCCTCTTCCCGGCAAAAACAAAGAAGCATTGCACTTGCCGCAACTTCTCGCTATATGGTTTAGAAGCCGAGCGTAAGCGAATGCGAAAGCCCAATCAAGGATAACACTTAAAATATAGGATGCATTTTATAAAAACTGATTAGCGATTTGAGATTTATCGTTGTTTATGGTTTCGCATTCGCTTACGCTCGGCTTCTAAACCATATGGTGAGAAGTGCAATCGGCGTGCAGTTATTCTTTGATTTTTGTGTGTCAATATTAAAAAAATACGAGAATGTTTATGTCTATTGTTAAAATCCTACAATTTCCCGATCTACGTTTACGCACCAAAGGCGAAAAAGTCACCGATTTCGGCGCGCAAACACAACAAATGATTGATGACATGTTTGAAACGCATTATGCATCTGAAAATTGTGCGGCATTGGCATGCACACAACTGGATTTTAAAAACCCCAAACACATTACCGTAATTGATTTTTCCGAAAAAAAAGATCAACCGCTCTGTTTGGTGAATGCCGAAATTATCGAAAAAATCGGCACGGAAACATCGCCTGAAGGATGTATGTCTGTGAAAGGGGGTGCGTATGAAAAAGTAACGCGTGCTGAAAAAATTAAAGTCAAAGCGCAAGATCGATTTGGCAAAGCAATGGAATTTGAAGCAGAAGGATTTATGGCAAAATGCATCCAGCATGAATTAGATCATCTGGATGGAAAATTATTTATTGATTACTTATCTCATTTAAAACGTAATATTATCAAAAAGAAAATCGAAAAAATAAATCGGCAGGGTGGCGACGATCATCATCATGTGCATGGTGAAAATTGTCAACATGATTAAATCGTAAAAAAATCGTACTTTATACAAAGCATACTGGACAGAAGAACAAACTATGCGACAATTTCTTTTTGGTATCAGGCAAAGAAAAACGGTGATAGATGAACGCAATTATGTCGTTGTTCATTATTGGCAGCCGACGAATTTTATGTTTGGTGGCATTGGCGTGACGATTGGTGGCATTGGCATGACGATTATAGATAATGGCAAAAAACACTACATCAGTTACACATTTGACACGAACATCGAACAACTGATACAAGACAGACTTAAAGCAGCAAAAGATGGGACGATACTTGATCAGCTAAAAAAGGAATGTGATGGTTTTGCGCCTTACTGGGTAGATACACTAGAAAATGATTGTCTGATTATAGGGTATCTTCATTCTGCTGGTGCAGATCTGCATTTAAACCCCAGAGAAATTTTAGAAGTCATTAAGAAGAAACAATTTGATTCACCCATGCAACCAACACGATCTGTTAAATTGTTCTCATTAGATGCGAAAAAGATGTTGTATGCGTTGAATAAATATAAAAACAATGAACATAAATACGCATCTTTTGCAGGTCATGCTCATCATGCGCCAGGGGTACACAACGACGCAAGTCTTATTTTATTTCTATTGCAGGAAGGTGGAATCGCCGATTCGACATCCAGTTATAGCGAATTATTGCGTGACACGGGATTGATTTTGAGTGTGATTACAAGTCCGTTTTGGGCAAAAACAGTATTGCAGGCACTTACGATGTGTTTTTTATCGTGTTTTGCGGGGGCTGCTGTCGGTGGTGCTATCGATGGATATAAAGACACTGGACCCCACAGACGTCTTTTCACCACTCACAAACCTAAGCGTTTTGAAAACTATTTTGTAGCAGTAAGCGTGACAATGGTAGGAACATTGTTTTCAGCCGTTCAAGCATTGATGTTAAAAACACATGCCGTGCTGAGTCGATTTACTTTGCCCGACAATGTATTGGAAATAGCGATGCAAGCAGAACAGCATGAAAGGGATAATAACGCACGCCCTATTTTTGCCGCTTTGGGACAATAAAAAATAACGATAAAATAAGAATGCATTGGGCCGCGAATCCGCGCTTGAATACAATCATAACCGAAATGTAAAAAGTGTGATTGGCGCGCTAACCGATCACATACGGATTATCGTCAGTTAAAAATTTTAAAATTAATGGAATGCCGACAAGCTTTAATTGATCGCGAAAATAATTAATTAAATATTGTTTGTAAGATCCTGGTAATTTATCCACTTGTTTTCCATGAATTACAAACACGAGTGGACGACGCGAACCTAAATGTGCGTAACGCAATTTCACGCGACGACCTTGTACGAGCGGCGGTTGATGATCGGCGGTTGCTGCCATTAATATTTTTGTTAATTCGTGGGTTGCAAAAGGTTGCGCTAGCGCATCTTGTGTTTCATCAATTGCATCATACAGTTGTCCAACGCCTGTGCCGTGTTTTGCGGAAATATAATAACGACGCGCAAAAGTGGCGAAGGGTAAACGACGATCCACAGCGCGTTTAAAAGCGTCGCGATCTTCTTCGTTCATGCCATCCCATTTATTAAATGCCAACACGAGCGCGTTACCCGTTTCCATAATCAATCCCATCAAACGCATGTCTTGATCGGATAGTCCGTCGCGCGCATCAACCACCAATACAACCACATGCGATTGCTTCATGGCCTGCATTGCTTTGATTACGGAAAATATTTCAACACCTTCGGTTACTTTTCCGCGGCGACGAATACCTGCGGTATCGATCAATGTGTATTTTCGGCCATTTCTTTCATAAGGAATTTCAATGCTGTCACGCGTGGTGCCAGGGCGATCAAAAACAATTACGCGTTCTTCACCAAAAATGCGATTAATTAAGGTGGATTTTCCGACATTGGGACGACCCAGTACAGTGATTCGCGTACGTGTTTCATCAATCGCTTCTTCTTTAATTTCATCAACTGGAAATGCGGATAAAATACTCGCAAGCATGGTATCAATACCACGACCAATATTGGCTGAAACGGTATAGATTGTTTTTAATCCCAGTTGATAAAATTCACTGTTAATTAATTCTGCTTGTGCGCGTTCTGATTTATTAATTACTAAAAATACAGGTTTAGATGTGGTCGTCCGTAATTGCTTGGCAATTTCCCAATCGCCGGTTGCAATGCCTGCGGTTGCATCAACCACAAATAAAATCACATCCGCTTCTTTAATTGCTTCTGTAACTTGTTGCTCAGTAATATTCGCCATTTCTTTATCAGTGTCAGGCTCTGCAATACCGCCCGTATCTACGACAATAAAAGAACGATTTTCAAATGTGCCTTCACCATAATGGCGATCACGTGTGATGCCTGGCATATCACCGACAATCGCGTCACGTGTTTTTGTTAAGCGATTATAAAGCGTGGATTTGCCGACATTCGGACGGCCAACGATAGTTAAGACGGGAAGCATTATTGTGCCAATTGTTGTTTTAATAAATCATTTGCTGGTGGAAATTCAGCCAACGCCTTTTTTGCTGCCAAATAATCTTGTTTTGCAGCGACTGCATTTCCTAATTGTGTTTCAATATCACCTTTTACCCAATTAACAAGCGGTAAAAAACTTTTATCATCTACAATTTTTAATTCATTCATTGCTGCGGTTGTATTTTTTTGTGAGAGCAAAATGCGTGCTGCATCAATGCGTGCGATTTGCTTTAGACTTTTTTGATCGCTGTTTTTAATAACCCACTGTAATTTTGTTAAAGCAGTCGGAAGTGCATTTTGTGCAACCGCCTCTTTTGCGAATAATAATGCGCTCAAGCTGGCATAGGGTGAACTCGAAAAATCATTCATTAAAATTGTGGCGCCACCTTGTGCAGTCGTTATTTTATTTTGTGAATCTGCTTGCAACACCGATTGATAAACAACAGATGCATTTTCTGCGCGATGCATGGAAAGTGTGCGCCAATAACGCCAGCCAAATCCGATCGCCAAACCAATAATAATCGCGATCATGAGAAATTTGCCATTTTCACGCCACCATTTTTGGATGGATTCTAGTTGTTCTTTTTCTGAAACGTATCCGTCTAACATGTTTTTAAATCCTCTTAATTTTAGCTGTAATTTTAGCGGTAATTTTTCAACCACTCGCACTTGTTGAGGTTAGGGTAGCACTTTCGGGGACGCCGCTAGTACATCCATGTAGGCTAAACTCGGCATCCATGCCTCGTATTCCCCTCAAGCGCTACCCGTAACCCCAACAAGCGCTCGCTACCTCAAACAATTTCAGATTTCGCGTATTTAAAAATTTTCTTTAATAAACAAAAATAATTTATCCAGCGACTCTGCCGAAAATAAAATATTCTCTTTATTTTCTTTTAAGTTTTTCATTGCTATTGTTTTATCTTCATCTAGAAACAAGGCAAATTTCGCATTTCTGTCATAAGCACGTTTTAATTGTTTGCTCGAATCACCTTTCCCACAATTCATTTCAATAGCAATATCTTTAAATTGATCGCGCAGTTTTTCGCAAAATAATAATGCAGCCGAATCGTTTTGTGAAATCACATAAAAATCTGGCACATCATCCATCGATTTTTTCTCTTGTAATAATAATGCAATGCGCTCTAATCCCATTGAAAAACCAAATGCCGGCGTGGCTTTTCCACCCAGCTGTTCCACCAAACCATCGTAACGTCCGCCAGCACACACCGTGCCTTGTGCACCCAAGTGTGTTGTTACCCATTCAAAAACAGTTAAGCAATAATAATCTAAGCCACGCACTAGGTAGGGATTTATTTTAAATGGCACACCTGCCGCAGTTAATAATTCACAGGTATGATCAAAATGTTTTTTCGCATCACCCACAATAAAATCATTTAATTGGGGTGCATTTTCAATGAGCGATTTCATTTCTGGATTTTTGCTATCTAAAATGCGTAAAGGATTGGTGATCAAGCGTCGTTGTGAATCTTCGTCGCATTTATTTTTATGTGCGTTAAAATAGTTAACCAGCTCGACTTTGTATTGTTCACGTTGCTCGAAACTACCCAGCGTGTTTATTTCTAATGTAATATCTTGCGATAAACCCAAGCAATCAAAAATACGTTTGGATAATAAAATAATTTCAACATCAATATCAGGCCCACTTAAACCAAACGCTTCAACGCCGAATTGATGAAATTGACGTGTGCGACCTTTTTGCGGCCGTTCATGACGAAACATCGGGCCCATATACCACAAACGTTGTATTTGATTGTATAGCAATCCATGCTCAATGCCCGCACGCACGCAACTTGCCGTGCCTTCAGGACGCAATGTTAAGCTATCACCATTGCGATCATCGAATGTATACATTTCCTTTTCAACAATATCGGTTGCATCACCGATACCGCGTTTAAATAATTTTGTTTGTTCAAGCAATGGAAAACGAATTTCATGATAAGCGTATTGCGCTGCAACATCACGACAAACAGATTCAATATGTTGCCAATAAGGGGTAGCGTTCGGAAGAATGTCATTCATTCCGCGAATGGCTTGAATTTTTTCTTTCATAATGGGTATGACATTTATGGCGCTGGTGAAATCGTATAAGTGGGGTGTAGTGCTGCAGATGGCTTGGTCACAAATCCAGTGATCATATCATCATCATTATTCTTTTTGCTGATACTGACCGCTTTGTCTTTTTTAACGAGCATCTTGGTTTTTTCTTTATGCCCCACCACTTTTTTTACAGTTGGAACGGTCTTAGAAGCGGATAGAGCAGTTATTGGTTGTGAGTTTGCATCTACCGATTCGGATTGTGTATCCACTTGTTTAGATGGCGTAGCGTCTGGTTGCGAGATCGTCGCCATTGCTGAGGTGTCTGTATTTGTTTGTGCGTGTTTAATGGGGATTTCTTTTGAAGACAGCGGTGCGTCTTGCCACCAAATAATCAATGCAATTAATATCAACGCACTGACACCACTTAATATCCAGCGTGCATTTAACGAACGCGAACGCAAATGCGTTACGTTTGTGACAGGGACACTCTCAACAATCGGTAGCGTGGGATAAGTTTCAGCTGGCATTAAACCAGATGCTTCCAATGCTTCTAAAATTTGTTTTTCAGGAACGTTCACCAAACGCGCATAGGTGCACAAGTAACCACGAACAAAGGGTCGTGCACCAATGTGTTTGTAGTCGTCTTGCTCAATATCACATATTGTTTGCACAGACAAACGTGTTTGTTTTGCAATTTCCGCCAGAGAAAATCCACGTGCTTCCCGCGCAGCGGATAATAATTTTCCTGGTGTCATTGAAACAGGTGATTCATGTGTTTTTTCAGTCACTGTGACATTCCTTAGTTGTGCTCGCTGCGCTCAAAGCTATTGCAAGATCGTGGTATATTTACGCACATATTTCGTTTGGTTTAAAGAAAAACGCAATCTCGCGTGTAGCTGCCGCCACTGAATCCGAACCATGAACCGCATTTGCATCGATAGATTGTGCAAAATCTGCACGAATTGTGCCGGGCAATGCTTCTTTAGGATTGGTTGCGCCCATAATATCGCGATTTTTTTTAATCGCGTCGATGCCTTGCAATACTTGAACAACCACAGGACCTTGTGTCATAAATGCGACGAGTGGCGCAAAAAATGGTCTTGCGGCATGTTCTGCATAAAATTGCTCAGCTTGTTCGCGCGTGAGCTGCATCATACGTGCGGCAACTACTTTTAATCCCGCATCTTCAAAGCGTGTAATAATTTTTCCAATGACATTGTTTGCAACTGCATCGGGTTTGATGATAGAAAGTGTTTGTTCGATAGACATATTTGAGACCTCTGTTTGAAACCTAAAAAAATCGCCGTGATTATAACCATAAAAATGAGCCGAATGCATTAATTATAGTTTGAATGAATGATGCAACGAGGTTATGATATGCAAAAATTTAAAAGGAAAGATTTATGAAACGTGTATATCAGCTTATATTGACGCTTTTTGTTGGAATTCTTTTTTGTGTTACGAGTGCAATTGCAGCATCTACCGCAACACCCGTCGCAACACCTGCTGTTGCAACACCTGCTGTTGCAACGGCTGCTCCAACCACGGCAGCACCAGCACCAGTACCAGCACCAGTACCTGTTGCAGCAGTCCCAACACCTACATCAGCGATACCTACGCCCAGTATTGTACCAACAGCGCCCACATTAAATTCTGCAGGTTATGTGCTGATGGATGCAAACACGGGTATGATTCTTGCGCATAAAAATATGCACGAAAAAATGCAGCCAGCGAGTTTAACAAAGTTAATGTCGCTGTATTTAACATTCGAAGCATTGAAGAGCGGTCAAATACATTTAACAGATACCACGCGTGTTAGCAAAACAGCATGGCAAACAGGCGGTTCACGCATGTTTATCAAAGAGGGTAGTCTTGTTTCCGTTCAAGATTTAATTGACGGTATTATTGTGGCTTCCGGCAATGATGCATGCACAGCATTGGCGCAATATGTGGGTGGCAATCAAGCTACTTTCGTGTCCATGATGAATGCAACTGCGAAGCAACTGGGCATGAACGGCACGCATTATGTTGATCCAACGGGTTTACCACAACCAGGTCACCATACAACACCGTATGACATGGCATTGTTAACACGCGCAATTATTACGAATTTCCCACAGTATTATCCGTTCTTTAAACAAGGCTGGATTACTTACAATGGTATTAAACAGCCCAATCGCAATCGCTTATTGTGGCGAGATCCTTCTGTTGACGGATTAAAAACAGGTCACACAGAAGAAGCGGGGTATTGTTTGATTTCATCTGCAGTGCGCAATGGCACACGTTTAATTTCTGTCATGATGGGCGCACCAACAGATGCTGAACGCGCATCAGATTCTGAAAGCTTGCTTAACTGGGGTTTTCGTTTTTATAAAACACATAAATTGTTTGAGGCGAATCAATCGCTCGCAACACCGACTGTTTGGTTAGGTCAAGCAAGAACGGTACCTGTTGGCTTGGTATCACCTCTTTTTGTCACCATTCAATCAGGAACGTACCCACATTTAAAACCGAAAGTCGTCATCAACAAATTACAAGCGCCGGTTAAAAAAGGCGATGTTGTTGGCACATTAAATGTGTTGTTACATAACAATATTGTCGCAAGCGCTCCCCTGGTTGCTTTGAATAATGATCCTAAAGGCGGCATCGTAGAGCGTGCGTGGGATCATGTTGCGAATATGCTGTAATGAATATTGTTTATTTAAATAGTCATTATCTTCCACAAGAAAAAGCCACGGTTTCTGTTATGGACCGTGGTTTTTTATTTGGTGACGGCGTTTATGAAGTCATTCCTGTTTTTGATGGAAAATTTTTCAGGCTGAATGAACACATAGCGCGGCTTGAAAAAAGTTTGCATGCCATTGAAATGAAAAATCCGCATACATTGACGGAATGGAAAACCATTTTCACAACACTGCTTGAAAAAAATCAAAAAATCACGGGTAATTACAGCTGTTATTGCCAAATCACGCGTGGCGCAGATGTGTCGCGTAACCATACTTTTCCAAATGATCTCGTGCCGACTGTCGTTGCGTTTATCACACCTTTTAAAGCACAAACTCTTTCGCAACTTGAAAAAGGTTTTTCAGCTATTACGTCGGAAGATACGCGTCACTGTAATTGTTATATTAAAGCGATTAATTTATTGCCGAATATTTTGCAAATGCAAAAAGCAAAATCATTGGGCGCTATTGAAACTATTTTAATTCGCAATAATGAGGTGATGGAGTGCACCAGCAGTAATTTATTTATCGTTAAAAATAATCAATTACTGACACCGCCATTATCGCATAATATTTTAAGTGGAATTACGCGTGAATTAATCATTCAATTAGCAAAAGAAAATAATATTGGTTGTCGCGAGACAACAATTACTACGGATATGCTTAAAAACGCAGATGAGGTGTGGGTCACAGGCTCCATTAAAGAAATTTGCCCGATTGTGATGATCGACAATCAACCCGTACATGATGGTAATGTTGGACCACTTTGGAAAAAAATGGTTACACTATATGAGGCGCAGAAGCAGTCGAAAACTTAGAGTGGAGCGACGATACATGGCAAAAACCCCTAATGGTCACCTTGAAGAATCCATTATTGAATTCCCTTGTGATTTCACGCTAAAAGTGATGGGAAAAACACAGGGTGATTTTGAAAAAATTGTGCTTAATGTTGTGCAAAAACATTTTCCCGCCACCGATCTTGAAAGCATTCAAAAAAAGATCAGCAAAGACAATAATTATTTATCATTGTCTATCACTATTTACGCAGAATCAAAAATGCAGCTTGATGCGTTATATCAAGAACTATCACGCAATAAAGAAATTTTAATGGTGTTGTAACAAGCGTGGTAACAAATCACCCTGCGGCATGACTGGAACCCAGATAGTTTTGATCTATAATCTACGTATTTCTGCGTCTTAAAACACGACACAATTCCTGCCTTTTTCCTTGGCTTTATAAAGTGCTTTATCTGCCAAATCAACCAATTCTTGCGATGAAACTGGATTTTTTGGTTTCCATAGGGAGAGTCCAGCACTACAGGTTGATTTATAACCTATAAAATTAGCGTGTATTTTTTCCTCCCACAATACACGAATTTTATTTGCCAATTTTGAGCCATCAGTAATATCTGTATGTGGCATAATTAATAAAAATTCTTCACCACCGTATCGAACAAAAACATCGCTCGATCTCACAGTGCCGTTAATTAAATTGACGAATGAAGTCAGTATTTGATCGCCTGCGCTATGACCAAAATCATCATTTGCTTTTTTAAAATAGTCTAAATCAAACATGCAACAACAAATGCTATAATTACCGCGCTTCGCTTGTGCAATTTGTTGTTCTAAGTATTCCCATAAAAAACGGCGATTATAGATCGCTGTTAAAGCGTCATGATAACTTTCTTCTTCTAGTTTAGATGCCATCTGCATCATAGTGTTTTTTTGATGGACATTATCTGTTACATCCTGAATCACGACCAATGCCAACCAACCTAATTTTGACTTTAATGGAAACACTTCTACATGTTGTTGCATATAATCAATTTTTTCATAGATGTTTGATGGAATAGGGATAATGTAATGATTGAGTGTTTGTGAAAGCACTTGAGGAGAAGCAACGGTTTGTATTTGTTCAACGGCATTATTAAAGCGCTCATGTTTCATTGAAGGAAACAAATTTCCAATGGTTTTTCCAATGGCATGCTCTTTTTTAATTTTTGTTTTTTCTACCATCCATTCATTCCAGAATATAACATTACATTTGGAATCTAATACAAATAGACCTAATGGCAAATATTGGAATATTTCTTCATATAAAAAATCATTAATTATCATAAACACTCAACAACATGATTTATCGCTCCTAACATGACGGTAAATAATCATACTTTTAATAAATTATTGATACCGCTGAGTAAATTATCAATAGATGATTTTGTCAGCATTAGCAATAAGCTACCTGAAATAAATTTACCAGCAGACTCTAAACGCGTCTCAATTAAAATAATTTCTTGAGAATATTTTTCCACATCCTTTACTTGCGATTCAATGACCTCTATTAACCTATGCTCATTATAATGCGGCGTATCTAGTTTAATATGTAAAGAAATCATATTTACTATGGCGCTCATGCACGATGTAATCATAATGTTACCAATTTCTAATACGGCCTCTTGTTCACAGGCCTTTGCCTCTTTTTCAGTTAATTTAGGTGTTATGCCAATGACTGATTGTGTCAACAATGTAGCTTGTGCTCTATGAAACATTAAAATTGCTCTGCCAAGAAGGTCTTCAGATATTGTTTGGTATACATAAGACAATGTTTCGATAGATGAAAAAATATTATTCTGAATAAAATGCTGCATATCGAGCAAACTGATTTTTGGGATATGAATATTAATATGGCTATTAAGTAAAATTGATAATTGTTTTGCGGCTTTACTCATCCCAACATTACATATTTCTATTAACGCATCTTCTTGGATAGTAGTAAGGGAAATCATTGTAATTTCTCCAATAGTGATTGGACTGTTTCTGCTGAAATGGGTTTTTCCAATATACCCACAAATCCTTCATTATTTATTTCTTCAATGACTGAATATTGTGTATTTGCAGACATTAAAACAAATTTTGATTGAACGCCGTTATCAATCATCATTTTTGCAATCTTAGGACCTTCCATCACAGGCATATTATAATCTAGAATAATAAGAAAAGGTTTTTCAGCCAGCGCAATTTTTAACGCTTCTTGTGGATCATTTGTTTCAAATAATTGGTAATCTAAATTTCCCGACATGCACATTTTAAATAATGCACGGGCTGTTGCGCTATCATCTACTACCAGTATTTTCTTCTTCATTGTTTTCGCCTTTTTTAAGAGTGTTATTTAAAAATGTTGGTATTGCATTTAACTGAATAGTATCACATTCTGCTTGCAGCAATTGCGCAGATCCGGGCATTCCAAATACAATTGAACTTTCTTTATCTTGAATAAATGTATATGAACCTGCTTTTTTTATTGCTAATAAACCATCAGCACCATCACAACCCATACCCGTTAATAATCCAGCAATTGCTTTATTGGGATAGGTTTCTGCAATAGATAAAAAAAGTTTTGTTACAGAAGGTTTAAAACCTGCAAAAGCATCAGAATCTTCTAATACTGCTACTGGACCTGATAGACCTTGTTTTATCGTAAGGTGCCTATCATTTGGTGCAAAATAAACATGACCTTTTTGTAATAACTGTTTATTTTCAGCGATATGAAGCGGCAAAGTAGATTTAGAAGACAACCAACTGACTAAGCCAGGCAAAAATCCATTTGTAATATGTTGAACGACAACCATAGGTGCTGAAATTGTAGCATTAAGGTTAGATAAAATATAATTAAGCACTTCAGGTCCACCCGTTGACAAGCCTAGCGCTGCTATTCTAGCTGTGTTGGTTGGTCTGGGGTAAACAAATTTTTCAATAGCTGGCTTTGCTTGTATTTTTTTACGACGTATCACGTGAACAGAAGAGAGTGCGCGTAATGTATTTAACAAAATACGTTTGTCAGTTTCAAAGCCTGCACTTAATATATCTTTTGGTTTTTCAATAAGCGTTAGAGCACCTGCATTTAATGCATCAAAAGTAGTGTTAACTTCATTTTTATTTGCATGCCCAGAGATAACGACAATGGGTGTAGGAAACTCAGACATAATAATGCGTGTTGCTTCTAGGCCATCCATCACTGGCATTTTAATATCCATGGTAATTAAATCAGGTTTTAATTTTTTTGTTTGCTCAACAGCTTCTTGTCCATTGCCAACGCAAGCAACTATATCAAAATCAGGTTCAGCTGATAGGATCGCATGTAATAATTCTGTAATTACTTTGGAATCTTCCGCAATAAGAATTCGTATTTTATTATTCATTATAGCAATCTCTGAATAATATTAATTAACGACTGCGTATCAAATTGACTTTTTAATAAGTATGCATCTGCACCTAATTTTAATCCCTTTTTTTTATCTTCATCGGTTTCATGTGCTGATACGATTACAACAGTTGTCGATTTCAATTGTTCATTGGATTTGATCAATGCAGTTAATTCAAAACCATCCATGATTGGCATTTCGATATCAGTCACAACACAATCAAAAGGCGTTTTTTTGAGCATTTCCCAGGCTAAGATACCATTGCTAACGCCTTCAACTTGATAACCCGCCATACTTAATGAATGCACTGCTAAACTTCGCGTTGTTAACGAATCATCGACCACTAAAATTCGTTTTATGAGATCAGGTTCAATCATTTGCGGTGTAGTATCAATATCAGTTTCATTTTGCTTAGAGGCCAATTGAAACAATATTTTTGGATTTAATACGGGAACAGCTTTTCCGGAATCAGTTAATGTCACACCAATATACAATGTGTTTTGATCAAATGGTACGGGCAACGGTTTAATAACACAATCGTGTTCGTTTTGAATGTCATCCACTAGAATCAGCAATGAATTTCCCGATACGCGAATCAAGATAGCTAGAAGATTGGACTGCATCTCATTTTTATTTGGAATAGATAAAATTTTATGCAACGATTTAACAGGTATGGGCACATCATTAATTAAGTAGGTTTTTTCGCCATCTACTGATTTAATATCTGTTAAATTAAATTCATGTAATGCTTGTAACAATAATGTGGGCAACATAAATTGCTGATCGTTTATTGTAAAAAATACACCGCGGGTCGTTGCCATTGTTAAGGGTAAAGTTAATGTAAAAGTGGTGCCAATGTTTATTTGTGTTTCTACTTGAACTGAACCTTTAATGGATTCGATATTGGTTTTAACGACATCTAAGCCAACACCTCTACCTGATAATTCGTTTACATTTAATTTTGAGGTAAAACCAGATTGAAAAATATAATTAAGAATTTCAGTATCATTGTGTTTATCTAGTGTCTCTTTTGCAGCTAATTTTTTTTCCAATACCAGTGATTTTATTCTATCGACACTAATTCCTTTTCCATCATCTTGAAAGATAATTTTAATTTTACCTGAATCGTGTTGCACAGTAATTTTAATGTTTCCATTTTCTGATTTTCCGCATTTTTTTCTTTCTTCGGGCGTTTCAATGCCGTGATCAATCGCATTGCGTATCAAATGTTGCAGCGGATCTTTCAAGCGATCCAATATGGGTTTATCAATTTCTATGTCTTTTCCCAAAACGGTCAGTGAAATATTTTTACCCATTTCGCTCGATAATTCGCGTACCACTCTTTCCAGTGGTTTTAAAATGGTTTCAATGGGGATCAATCTCATGTTACGTAGATCATCTTGTAGATTTTGCAATGATCTTGAAAACCCATCTATCAATTGATTGGCATTTTCTGTAATTAATTTCAGTTGTGACAGTGGTTTTAAAAGAATAGTCGCTTTGGTATTGTCTTTTTTATTCAGTATTTTTTGTTCATCATCCATTAAATGAATGCATTCATGCATTGTTTTTAACCAATTTTCAAATCGTAATCGATAGGTAATAAATTCATCTGCTTTGGTATTAGCATTTTCAATTTTTATAAGTGGTATTTTTAATATTTCATCATCAAAAGGACTGGAGGAGAAATGCGTATTTAATGCTGACAACATAGCATCAGCTTTTTTTATGCAATCATCAATATCTGCTTTTTTCAAAGTGACATTTTTTGCTTTCCACTCAGTAAATTTATCTTCAAGACTATGAGCAATGGTTGCAATAGCATCCAGCGAAACACTTTTTGCAGCACCTTTGATATTATGTGCGACGCGAAATAAAATCTGTAATTGATTTTGTCGTTCAGCAGCATCAGCTGATTCAATAGCAAATAGGCTTGATATCAGGACTTGATGCTGTTCTTTCAACTCTTGCCTAAATATCTCAAGTAGTTGTTGGTAGAGTTTGGGGTCGATCGGCATATCGTTCTCACATGCTTGCTATCGCTTCCACTGTCATCAATTACATATCTTTAGTTAATTTGTAGATACTGACACTTTCTTTTAAATTGTCAGCGACTTTCGTAAGATTGATTGTTGCCTGCTTAGTTTGTTCAGTTGCGCTGCTAAATTGTTGCGTTACCTTATCAATCTCACCGATGCTTTTAATCATTTGATCGATACCGACAGATTCTTCATTAACAGCAGCAACAATTTGTTGTGATGCAATGGAGCTTTGCTGAATCACATCGCCCAATGCATTAATAATGCTACCTGTTTCGCGGGCTTGCCCCAAGTTTGCTTCTACGCTTTTCGTACCTTCTTCGGTAACGATGACCGCGCGTTCGGTTGCTTGTCGAATATCTTGCAATAATTGTCGCACGCTGTCGGTTGATGCTTGTGATTTTTCAGCCAATACCTTTACTTCCGAGGCAACCACTGCAAATCCTTTTCCTGCTTCTCCTGCCTTTGCCGCTTCAATAGCAGCATTTAATGCCAGTAATCGAGATTGTTTTGCAATATCAGAAACGGCTTCAGTGATATTACCAATTTGATGTGTTTTATCACTTAAACTTAAAATAGTATCTGCAATCATTTGCATTTTTGCTTGAAGAGACTGCATAGACAGAACCATATCATTGATAGACTCTTTCCCTTTTTCACCTGTCGCATGCGTTTTTTCGGAAAATTCGCCTAGATTGGATGCTTTACCTAATGTTTGTTTAGAGATACTTTTTATTTCTTCAACCACGTTATTGACTTCCGTCACACTGGTAGCTTGTTGAGATGCACTGGCTGCTTGAGATATCGTCGAATTTTCAAGTTGACTCAATCCGGTAGACATTTCATTTGTTGCCACGACAATTTGTGATGAAATTTTAGATAAGCTTGCTGTCATCTCGTTTAAATATTTTCCGAGATTGGATAAATCATCATCGCTTGTCACGGTGAGCGTTTTTGTTAAATCACCCTTAGAAACCAGTGCAATATGGTCGCAATACAATTTAATACGTTCTTGCAGCTCACTTAATATTTTTTGTACTTTTTCTTCGGAATATTTTAATTTGTTTTCGCCATCGGCAATACTCTCGCTCATCGTTTTTAAGGCCACTAATAAATCGGCTGTTTCATCATTTCCTTGCACGGTAATTTTTAACCTTCTGTCACCCTTTGCAATTTGAGTTGCAATGGCAATGGCTTTTTGAATGGGGTTTACAATACTCTTTGAAGTTAACGTGGTAATTAATGACGCCAATACCACACCTATTATTAATAAAATCCATTCGAATGCACTTAAAATAGAAAGTCCTTTATTTAAATCATTATTGTTTTTGACAAGCAAAGTAATCAAGGAATCACTTAGATTATCATGCGGGGTTTCAGCATTATTAAGTAATGTTGTGCCGGGGCCATCAAGCAATAGAATAATTTTTTCTGTCAGTGGTTCTGTAATTGTTGATATCATCTGAAATGCTTTTTTTTGATTACTATCTTGTATTGCTGGGTTTTTTTCATTGCTGTTAATTATTTTTATAATTTTATCTTGTTCTTCTTTAAGCGATAGAATAAGTGGTTTTATTTCAGCCCATTCTGATCGAACTTTTTCACTTTTCCAATGCGATTCACTACCCTCAAAAGTAGCAATATCTTCATCCAATGCTTTCCAAGCCACTTCGCGCTTAGTAATATATTTAGGATTGCGTGTTAACACCCAACTCTGTAATGCAAAAGAAGTATTTATAATGCCAAAATCAAACTGACCTTCAGCTTCATAGGCTGACAATTGATAATTTTTTAATTCATCTGAAAATTCTTTTACTTTTTTTACTTCAAATAACGTCATTAAAATAGTGATGGACAATACTAAAAATAAACAAAAAAATCCGATTGAAATTTTTCTACGAATAGTATGTCTCATGCTTCACTCCTTGATTAGCGTGAGTAAGAATAATAGGGCTGATTAAACAGGTCAAATAATTTATCTACATTAATCAGTGAAAATTCTTTTTTATAAATGCCTGAAATAATTTTTTGATTTTGCGCATGTTCAGTTGCAAAATGCACCAATTCAATTGATGCGTCAAAAAATTCTTGACCAATAATTTCGCCGACGGTTAAGCCGATCAATTTTTCTTTTAATTCAATCAAAATAAGGGACGATTCACTTAAATCAAGTTTACCATAAAACAAAGCAGAAGCATTGATCACCGATATAACATTGCCATCGTAATAACACACCCCTTGAAATTCCATCTGAGATAATGGAATAGGCGTTATATTTATCTCTAGAATTACTTTTTTTAAGTATTTATATTCAATAGCATACTTTATTTTATTAATGTAAAATGTTAGTAATAAATCCTGAGAGGTGTTTTTTTTAATATCTTCACTGAGCGCATAATTGTCTGCGCGCTGTTGGAGGATTTTTTGAGATTGCCCGTCGTTCATTTTTGCTCCCCAAGATTTTTGATTTCTGATTCAATATCTAGGATTAAATCTCCAAGGGTTTCCTTATGAGTTCCAAATACAACACGTGTCGGCTCTTCTTGTATTGCATGCTGTAATGCTTGTTTTAATAAAGATATTGCTATCGGGGTTCGATTTTCTAACAGTGCTATTTTACCTAAATAATAATACGCTTCGACACATTCTTTTTTTATGATCAATACGTTTTGAAAAGCTTCTTTTGCTTCAACGTCGTTTTTGAGTGACAAATCAATTAATCCTTTTAATAAATAAGCATTGCTATTCAAATTGTTAAGAAAAATGGCTTTTTTACAAAACTCTCTGGCTGTTACAATATCACCCAATTCACTTAATGCTCGTGCTTTATACTCACAAAATAAAGATGTTTCTGGATGATGCGTTATATACTGATCAATATATAACAATGCTTTTTCCGCATGTTTATTTTCTAACAACGTTCTGATTTTTTGCATTTCTTCTGACGCGGTTGCTTGAGTGACAGCGTAGCTTTTTATAACCTCTGTTTGTATAGGCAATGCTTTTTCTTTTTTTGCGGTTATATGTGAATAATAAGTAACGCCTCGTTCTATTTTTTGTTGAAAAGGATGCTGTATGTAACTTAAAAACTCAGACGATCCTAAAAATAATCTACCATTTTCTGCCAAACAATGATTAAACTGTTTGAGCGTGTGTTCAATGGCTTTGTTTGAAAAATAAATAAAAACATTACGACAAAAAATAAGATCAAATTTTTCGCTCGGATAATCATTTTTTGCTAAATTATGATAATAAAATTTAACCTGCGTGTTGATTGGTGGCTGCAAATAATATTTGTTTTCTTTTTCGATGAAGTAACTGGTTCGTATGCGTTCATCAATTATTCGCATGCTGATTGAGCTGTAAGCAGCGGTCGTTGCTTCTTCTAATGCCCAATTACAGATTTCAGTGCCAATTAAAGTACAATGCCATTTTGAAGTATTAGGCAGTAATTCATTTAATAAAATAGCAATAGAATATATTTCTTCTCCACGGGAACATCCCGCACTCCAAATGCGTATTGAATAATCATTATTTTTTATTTTTGCTTGAATGAGTGACGGTAAGTAATCATTACGCAATAAATTAAATAAAGATTTATCTCTAAAAAAATAACTCTCTTGGACCGTAACAATATTTATAACAGCATTTAAAACAGATGCATTCTGATCATTTAATCGTGATAGCAATTGATCATCACTCAAGTTTAATAACCGCTTCAATTGATGCAATGATTTTTCTATCCTGGAAAGTTGATTTTCTTGCAAACAAATCCCAAATTGCTCAGATACCCACAGCCTCATTTTTTGCATTAAATTATTCATGCGACATCTCATGCTTCAATCGTAATCGATGATACTGCACCAGTTTTTCCAAATCCAAAACCCAAGCTGCTTCATTTTGATTTTCGTAAATCGCTTTAACAAAGGGCATGGCATCAGGCAGGGGTGTTTGTAATAACGCGTTTGGAATTTTCACCATATCGATGACTTCGCTTACCAAAATTCCCATAGCACCTTCTGAAATTTGCGTGAGCACGAGCGGTGTATCGAGGGTGATTTCAAAGGGTAATGAAGGGTCAATCAGCTTTGATAATTCATATACAGCGATACCAGTACCATGGAAATTGAGCAAGCCTTTAAAGGCGGGATCTTGGTCTGGTATGGTTTTCAATGCGGGAATAGCTAAAACTATGCGAACCATGGAAATGGGTAGTAAAACCCGTTCATGCGCTAAGAGCAGGATAAGATATTCTTGAATATCCGATTCCATTCGAATGACATCCTTTTAATAAATACTCCAACTCAAATTGGCATCTATCAAATACGTTTCTCGTGTTTGATCCCCATTCAAATTTTGCGAAATGGGAAGTCCAACACCGAATTGAAAAATAAATTGTTTGGTAGAAGCCCAAAATGATGGCGTCGCGTAAATGACGTTGCCACCTGAATCGGGATCAGTTATTCCGTTAATAACGTCTTTTTGTGTATATGTTCCATCGACTTCTGTCATCCATGCCAAGATCCATCCATTTACATTTGTGATATTTTTTCCAAATCCCATCTGATACAAATAATTATTGCCAAATTGAGTGCCATCGTCATTTGTTGTTAACTCTGCACCTGGCGCAGCAAAAACAAACCATTTGACATAGGTGCGATCAAAGGTTGTTCCTAGAAAGAAACTAGGTGATCCAAGACCTGTTTGAGGCATTTTTTGAGTTGAGCCAGTCGGGACTGATATGCCGCCGAGTAATGTTGCTTGATCTTCAAAGCGAGACGTTGACTTGTTATAAACAGCATATTCTACTTGTGTGGATGCATCTTCAAATCCGGTAGAGTGATCTGGTCCCGTTTTAAAGCTCGCTGCATAAGGCACATTAACCGAAACAGAAAGCTTATCTGTGATTCCGTATACGACAGAAGGCGTCAGATCAATAAAATGCTTGTCTATGCCTGCATAATCACTAGCAGATAAAGTTAACTGCGTTTCATGCTTATCAAGAATATTCTGCCCAAAACCAACAAGAGGACCTGGTTGCTGAGATCCTGGCAATGCAAAATTACCAATTTTCGGTGGTTCTGCGCTCTCGCTAGCCTCACACCGAAGGGTAAAGCAGAATAATAAAATAATAATGCGAGAAAAGGAGTGTTTCATCGTGTTATGACTCAGTTTGATGGATATATTCTATAGTACTTGTTTGACAACTTTAGTAAAGGGCGTACAAACTCTATACAATAGATGAATGTGGTGACATGTGCGCAAGGATGCCTATCAATGGATAACCAGTTTTCTTATTTTTTTCGCCTATCTGCTGTATTAGAAGCCATGCCAGATGCCCTGGTCATTATCGATGCAAAGGGTCGTATCGTATTAATTAACAAGCAAACCGAAAAATTATTTGGCTATGAACGCACTGATTTACTGGGTGAATTGGTCGAACGATTAATGCCGGAGCGTTTTCGTGGCAGACACGTGCATCATCGTACTGATTTCATAGCAGCGCCACGCACCCGATCAATGGGCGAAGGATTTGCCTTATTTGGATTGAAAAAAGACGGTGCTGAGTTTCCGATTGAAATCAGTTTAAGCCCTTTAAAAACCGACGAGGGTTTGTTGGTTCTGGCAGCTGTTCGTGATATCAGCGTTCAAAAAAAATTAGAATCGCAAATTCTCGAACAAAATCGTGCATTAACTGAATCAACCACATTTTTAAATAGCATTTTAGAAAGCGCCACAGAAAATTCAATTATCGCAAAAGATTTAAAGGGCAATATTGTTATTTGGAATGAAGGTGCGCGTCGTAATTATGGTTACACCGCTGAAGAAATGGTTGGAAAAAGCTCATCCATTTTGCACACTGAAGAGGATAATAAGTCAGGTCGCGTAAAAGCATTATTAGATACCGCATTAAAAATCGGTAAAGCCGAAGGCACATTTGAACGTGTACGAAAAAATGGAGAACATTTCACGGCATCTGTTTCCGTCACATTGCGCAAAGCAACGGATGGTACGCCGTTGGGTTATGTATTAATTTCAAAAGATATCACTGAGCAAAAACGCTTGGAATCACAATTACACGTAAAAAATGAAGAATTAGAAATGCAAAATCGCAGAGTGCAAGAAGCCAGTCGTTTGAAAAGTGAATTTTTAGCAAATATGTCACATGAATTACGCACGCCATTAAATGGCATTATTGGATTTGCAGAATTAATGTATAACGGAAAAGTGGGCCCCGTTTCTGCAGATCATAAAGAATATCTCGGAGATATATTGTTGAGCTCGCGTCATTTATTACAGTTAATAAATGATGTGCTGGATCTTGCAAAAGTGGAATCGGGTAAAATGGAATTTCATCCCGAGACTGTCAATCTTGAAAAGATCATTACCGAAGTGCGTGATATTTTGCGAACATTAATTTCAAAAAAACAAATTAAAATGGATGTGAGTGTCGATCCTAAAATTAACGAGGTAATCATTGATCCCGCTAAATTAAAACAAGTGCTTTATAACTATATTTCAAATGCGATTAAGTTTACACCTGATGGTGGTGAAGTTCATATTTGTGTGCTCGCTGAAGGAAAAAATAATTTTCGATTGGAAATTCGAGACACGGGCATTGGTATACGCGATGAGGATTTGAAAAAATTGTTTGTCGAATTTCAACAATTAGATGCGACGATTTCCAAAAAATATCAAGGCACTGGTTTGGGTTTGGCGTTAACCAAACGTATTGTTGAAGCGCAGGGTGGTAGCGTGGGTGTTAAAAGCGTGGTTGAAAAAGGCAGCACTTTTTTTGCTATTTTGCCGCGAAAATCTGCTGCACATGAAAGCGACGAAAAAATAATAAAAGAACAAATAGTTTCTGTCCCAACGCCAGGTATGCAAACAATTTTAGTGATTGAAGATGAAGAAAAAGACAGAGAGCTGATAGTGAATACATTAAAAAAAGCAGGTTATGCTGTTGTTACTGCTGCCAGTGGTGCAGAAGCATTGCGTCTGGCAGAGAAAAGACAGTTTGATGCGGTAACGCTCGATTTAATATTGCCTGATATGAGTGGTTGGGATGTGCTGCGTGATTTGCGCGCAGGAAAATTCAATCGCGACATTCCTGTTATAGTCGTTACAGTCATTGCTGAAAAATCAGCCAGTATGGGGTTTGCGATTCAAGATTTTCTCGTAAAACCAGTCGTCCCGAATAGATTGCTGGCAGCACTTGAGGAGGTTTGGCATGACAGGTGAATCAATTTTAATCGTAGATGATAACGCCATTAATTTAAAACTGGCAAAAGTAACACTAAAAATTGCTGGCTATGATGTTCATACTGCCATTGATGCTGATGATGCACTTTCAATTCTTGCTACATTCCAACCGCGACTTATTTTAATGGATTTGCAATTACCCGGCATGGATGGTTTAGCGTTAACGCGAAAACTCAAAGCCAATCCACAATATAAAAATACAATTATCTTAGCAGTAACTGCTTATGCCATGAAAGGCGATGAAGAAAAGGCACTATCGGCAGGATGTCATGGTTATATTGCAAAACCCATCAATACACAAGCATTGCCAGATATTGTAGCAAGTTATTTTAAAAAAAATGGAAAAAAATAATTATGTCACATCCCACTATCCTGGTGATTGAAGATAATGCAACAACGCGAAAAATGTTTCGCCTTGCATTACAATCTGAAAATTATACGGTGTTAGAAGCTGAAGATGGCGCAACTGCTTTGTATCAGGCAATGAATCATCCGGTCAATTTAATTTTACAAGATTTAATTTTGCCTGATATGGATAGTTTAACATTAAATAATCAATTAAGAGCATTACCCAATGGCGATAAAATTCCCATATTAGCGCTTTCCGGATTTTTATCGAAAATGGATGAGCTGCAAGCCGCAGGTGCTAATTTTAATGCTTATTTGATTAAGCCCGTAGAAATTTCGTATTTAATAGAAACCATCCAATTGTATCTCCCATCCGTGCGATGGATCAATAAAGAAAAAAATGCTGTAAAACACATTCTTCTGGCTGATGATAATTCTATTCAGTTGAAGTTAGTGCGTATGCAACTGATTAATGCAGGCTTTGAAGTAACAACTGCTACTGATGGTAAATCTGCACTAGATTGTGTTGAAAAAAACTTGTTTGATGCTGTTATCAGTGACGTATTAATGCCACACCTCGATGGATTTGAATTGTGTCTTGAGATTCGACGAAATCCTAAAACAGCGCATATTCCTGTTATTTTAATTTCATCCAATTATCTAGAAGAAGCCGACCGTGCGCTTGCAAAAAAGGTATCAGCTGATGCTTATTTGACGCGAACGCCTGATTCCCAAGATTTGGTGTCGACACTCAATTCATGTTTTAAAAATAAAAAAGAAATAAAGAAAACTGAATCGATCGATGCATTTAAAGAAGAACATATACAGCGATTGGTTCGTCAGCTTGAACATCAGATTGAAAATAATATGAATCTTTCTAATCGGTGTGCATTACAAGCAGCACAACTGTCATTATTGGATGGGATTTCAGCTGCATTAACAAACAAAGAAGGAATTGATGTAGCATTAAAAGATGTTTTGGCTGTTTGTCTTGATTCAGCAGGTGTTTCAAAGGGTATTTTATATTTTGCTGATAGTGAGGGAAAATTAAAACCACAGCACGTATTGGGATATAGTAAAACAGATAAAGAACAGTTAAATACCTTTTTTGGACAACCTAATTTATTAACAGAGGTTTTTTCAAAAAAAGAAATATTGCGATTTCCCTCGTCAGATGTTCCAGAAAACATTAATAATTTGTTGTTGAAAGATGCAGACTTTAAAACCGCTTTGCTAATTCCATTAATTGCAGATACACAGTGTTTGGGATTATTATTTTTAGGATCAAAAATGACCGATGTCACTGGTATTGATCCTTTATCATTTGCGCGCACTCTGGGAGCACAAATTGGACATGCGATTGCATTAGCAAATGCCTTTCATCAGATCGCTGCATCGGAACAACGATATAAGACCTTGATGGACAATGCCAGTTGCGGTATTTATATCCTCAATTCCGAAGGCGTTTTTTTAGAAGTGAATAAGCAGGGTGAAAAATTATTAGAGTGTCCTAAAGAATTCATGCTTGGAAAACATTTCCATGAATTTATGTTTGAAGCAGATTTAAAATATGCGCACGCTGCATTTCAAGAAGCGTTAGAGAAAGGGTTTGTAGAAATGCGCGAGACTCGCGTAAAAACTTTTGAGGGAAAAATACTAACGCATCAATACTCGATTGTCAGAATAGCAGTTGATAATAAACTGCTGATTATGGTGGTAGTTAATGATGTGACTGAACGCAATCAACTCCGAACACAAGCATTGTTAAATGATAAATTAGCAATGGTAGGAACATTGAGTGCCGGCATTGCGCATGAGATTAATAATCCAATTGCATGGATTTTAGCAAATCTAAATTTTATCAAAGCACAGGTGAATACGTTGTATGAGGATGCAGTGCCTGCACAAAAAAAAGAAATGTCAAAATTTGAATCCATTATTAATGAATCAATTGATGGTGCTGCTCGTATTAGCAGCATAGTTCACGATTTAAAGGGATTTGCGCGTGTGAATGAGGTGGAAATCAAACCCATCAATCTCCACGATACATTAAATGCCGTGATTAATATGGCATCACCCAGTTTTAAGTTTCGTGCAAAAATTGAAAAAAACTTTACAGATTCTCTGCCAAAATTAATGGTAAGCAGCGGTAAGTCACATCAAGTTTTTCTCAATTTGATCATGAATGCTGCGCAAGCCATTCCTGAAAACAATCTTGAAAATAATAAAATCAGTATTACAACGCAAAGAGAGGGTGATTTTATTCGAGTGGATATTTGCGATACAGGATCAGGTATTGCACCTGAAAATTTACCTCGTATATTTGAACCCTTTTTTACAACGAAAAAAGTAGGACAAGGAACAGGATTGGGTTTGTCTATTTGTCACGATATTATTTATAAATTAGGCGGGAAAATAATGGTGAAAAGCGTTGTTGGAAAAGGCAGTACTTTTTCAGTCTATTTTCCAATGCAATTAGCCACCCAGGAAAAGAAAAAACAAGAAGTAAAAAAGAATATTTTGAATATAAAACGAAAACGTATTCTCATTATTGATGATGAAGAAAACTTATTAAAAAGTTTTAAACGATTACTCGAAGATAAGCATGATGTTACGATTGCCACCAGTGGTGCATCAGCAATGCAATTATTAGCAAAAAATGAAAACGAATTTGATGTGTTGCTTGTTGATATTATGATGCCAGAAATGTCTGGTGCAGATGTGTATCGTAAAATCGGTGAAAAATACCCCGCATTATTAAAATCAATTATTTTTATGAGTGGTGGTGCTTATACGCCTGAATTGAAGAATTTTTTAGAAACAGTCAAAAATCCCCATCTGGATAAACCATTTCAAAAAGAAGAATTGGATGCGGCAATAGCAAAATTATAATATAGAGAAAATATTATGTATATTGACACAAATTATTTTCTAATAGGACCCGTTCCCGCTAACGCAATACGCGGTGTATTTAATAATAGCTTGGTTGGTTTGACTTATTTTATTGCTGTAATTACTGCCTACGTCGGTTTAAATTTGATTGAACATTTGCGCGCTGAAAAAAATACGGTATTAAAAATTGCTTGGCATATCTTTAGCGCTACTGTCATTGGCGCCGGTATTTGGTCCATGCATTTTATTGGCATGATGGCTTATCAGTTACCCGTTCCTGTAGAATTTGATTTATTTTGGACAATTGAATCTCTTGCGGTTGCCATTATTAGCGTGGGGATTGCGCTTTGTTTTTTTCGTCGTCAACACCCATCAAAATACCGTTTATTTTTGAGCGGTATAGTTTTGAGTATTGCGATTATTATTACGCACTACAGTGGCATGGAAGGCCTAGAGGTGCGGGTGGATATTGTATACCTACCCTCACTCTTTTTACTTTCTATTGTGGTTGCTTTTTTGTTCACTGAAATTGCATTGTGGATAGCCTTTTTAAGTAAAGTACAATCTATCAATCAAAAAATGATTCAACAAATTTTGAGTGCAATGATAATGGCCGTTGCCATGTTTGGAATGTATTATATCAGCATGAAATCAGCCTTATTTTTACCGCGCACAGCACCACTCAATGGTGCGATTGGTGCTGCTTCACGCACTGCTTTGGCTATTTTAATTGCTGAAATTATTGGTTTTACGTTTTTTATTGCATTAATTGTTTCACAGTATCGGCAATTGAGCGTGACAGGGGCGCTACAACAACAACAATTAAAATATACATCAGATCTTGAAAAGGGTATTGCACTTAAAACTGAAGATTTACAGAAAACAAATTCACAATTGTCTGATGTTTTGAAACATCTTAATGAGATGCAATCTCAGTTATTGCAATCCGAAAAAATGGCAACGGTGGGCCAATTGGCCGCAGGAATTGCGCATGAAATCAATAATCCACTCAGTTACGTTGTTAGCAATATTGCTGCATTGGAAAAACGTATTTCAAAATTATATTCAGATCAGAAACCAGATGCTTTAAAAAATAATGATATACCGGATATTTTTCACGAAACCGAAGAAGGGTTGTCGCGCATACAAAAAATTGTTAATAGTCTTAAAATATTTTCCAATAATGCTGAAGGCTTAACAGAGAAAAAAAATATAAATGTTTGCATTGAATCAGCTATCGCTTTGTCATGGAATGCATTAAAAAATAAATGCACACTGCATAAAAATTTTAACACTGTGCCAGATATTTTTTGTAATTCACAACAAATAGAAGTGGTATTTGTGAATTTGTTAATCAATGCAGCAGAATCAATAATAAATTTTGGAGAGATAACAATTACATCCACTGCCAATGCGTCTGAAATTCAAGTGAGTATCACTGATAATGGCTCAGGTATCTCGCTTGATAATCTACCTCATATTTTTGAGCCATTTTTCACAACAAAACTCATGGGGCGTTCATCAGGATTGGGCTTAACGCTCAGTTATAATATTATAAAAATACATGGCGGTGTCATTACAGTGGATAGTGCTCTCGGAAAAGGATCTACCTTTACCGTGTATTTACCTATCCGGTGATTATGACTTAATAACATTTTTTTCTATTTATTTGCAAGTTAGAACTATGTGAGAAATATGCAAAATACATTATTACTTGTTGATGACGAACCTAATGTTTTACGATCACTGACACGCTTGTTTAGTGATAATGGGTATCGTGTTTTAATGGCTAATAGCGGAAAAGAAGCGCTTGAATTATTGTTGAATGAAAAAGTGCAGGTCATTATTTCTGATCAACGTATGCCTACGATGACAGGTTCGCAACTGTTGATAATTGTTCGAAAATTATATCCTGATACTGTTCGATTGATATTAAGTGGCTATGCAGATTTTAATGCGGTTCAAAGCGCCATTAATGAAGGCGCAATTTTTAAATTTTTGACAAAACCCTGGGATGACGAATTGTTGTTAAAAGACGTCAATGATGCATTAAAAAAATATGATGAACAAATAAAAGTAAAGGAAAATGAACGCGAACTTGAAAAATTAATGTATCAAGATAAATTAACAGGATTGTGTAATCGATTGTCTTTTTCTCAAAATTTATTTTCTGTGATAAAAAAAGCAGAAGCTCGCGAGCCTAAATTTGCACTTTTGACGATTGATGTCGATCGCTTTGAAGAAATTAATAATAGTTTTGGTTTTGAAAATGGTGATAAAGTATTAAAAGAAATCGCTATACGTTTATCGCAACTAGACGTGAATCAAGGTGAAGTAGCAAGATTGAGCAGCAATCAATTTTCTATTATTTATGTCAATGAATTTGACTTATCTGCCATTAATGATTTTATTGAGACAGTATCAAACAGACTCAAGCAACCTTTTATGATTGCAGGGTCAAAATTATATATCAACGTGAGTATGGGTGTCAGTTATTATCCGCAACATGCCAGAAATCCTGATCTTCTCAGACAATGCGCCAATCTCGCTTTACTTTATAGTAAAAAGCTAGGAGGCAATAATGTTCAAATTTACGATTCCAGTTTAAATAAGCCTAAAGAAAAATTAACGCTCGAGTCTGATTTGCATGATGCCATAGAAAAAAAAGAATTTGTGCTGTATTACCAGCCGCAGGTAGATATTCAAAGTAAAAAAATAATGGGTGCTGAAGCATTGTTACGATGGCAGCATCCAACGCGTGGATTAATTACGCCTAATTTGTTCCTTTCATTGTGCGAAGAATCGGGATTAATTATAGATATTGGTGCCTATGTATTTCATGCGGTGTGTGAGCAAATAAAATTGTGGCGTGCAATGGGTTACACGGAACTTACTGTTGCTGTCAATTTATCACAACGACAATTTACCCATACTGGATTAATTGAATTAATCAAGGCGATTCTAAAATCAACGGACGTTTCTTCGGAAAATTTAGAATTGGAAATTACTGAAAGTATCCTGATGGAAAATACAGAACGAAACATAAAATTATTACAAACATTGAAAAATTTAGGTTTCAAATTATCATTAGATGATTTTGGTACGGGATATTCGTCGCTCAGCTACCTTAAAAAATTTCCATTTGATGTTTTAAAAATTGATAAATCGTTTATTGATGATATTGTGGCCTCAAAAGACAGTGAAGCAATTGTATCGGCTATTATTGCGATGGCCAAAAGCTTGGGTTTAACCATTGTTGCGGAGGGGGTTGAAACACAAGCGCAATTGGATATTTTAAAAGAAAAGCAATGCGATATTATGCAAGGGTATTTATTTAGCAAGCCGATTACTGCTGAAAAATTTACAGAATTGTTATCACAACAAAAATAAGTAACAGATCACTCCGTAGCTGGAAACGCCACTTTTTGCCGATCTTGTGCGTAAAAATTTTTTAAAAATGCTCACATACTAGCGTGTATGCTCCGCTTTTTAAAAAATTTTTCCACACAACCTCGACAAAAATTGACGTTTTACGTACTCAAAGTATGGAGCACTAAGCTGTTACGAAAATAAATAGTTGCATAACTAGCGCACAAACAATCTGACGATTTTAATAAAATCATAGGAATATTTCCCCTCAAATTTTTCGTAAATCGACTTTAACCCACCATCATCTGATTTTTCTAATGCAGTAAAAATAATATCAAAGTCATTTTTTGATATCGCATTTTTTAGATTTTCAATAATTGCATGATCAATCTGTTTTAAGCCTTTCAACTTTTCTATATGGTTGATGACGGTGCCAATAGTTAATTCCCGTTTTTCAGCAATTGATGCAATGGATAAATTTTCTTTTAGCATTTCTAATGTTGTTGTATGCGTTGGAATTTTGGTTTTTTTCACGCTGATATTTTTTTTCTTCACAATGGATTTTGTTTTGTTGCCATCAAAACGTTCTGTTAATATTTTTTGTTGATGTTCAATTTTTTCTTTTTCAGATAATGTTTTTAAATAATTTACATGAGTCATCGAATTATTTTTAAAGACGTCATCTTGCTCAAGAATTTTAGAATTTACTTTTAATGCCATTTCATTTAAATTCATCAGTTTTAAACCACTTAAACTGCGCACTCGTGATAACGCAACGTATCCCATACCTGGTTCAAAAGCATCGCCTAAATCGATTTCCGCTGCGTCCAGTGTCATGCCTTGACTCTTGTGAATAGTAATCGCCCAAGCAAGTCGCAGTGGCACTTGTATTAGTGTTGCGCGCACAATGTCATTTTCTTCATACGTCCATTCTTCTGGAAAGGCGGTAATAATCTCGCCAGCATGTGTTTTAACAACAGGCCAGCCTTCATTTTTATCAAAATCTACAACAATACATTGCGTACCATTGACATATTTTCCTGACACATCATTTTTTATAAACATGACTTCAGCGCCAATTTTTAATTTTAATTGTTCTAAGGCGAGACAGCTCTTTTTGAGACTTTCTACCAATGTGCTGAATCCATCTGTTACCATTTTAAATATTTTTTCTTTACCCTTAAGGCTTGTGAGTTCCTGGTCATTTATCACATCCACATTGATATTGCGCGAATATAATCGGGTTGCTTTGGTTGGACCAATAGGCTCTTTTTTGTAACGGGTACGCAAAGGGACTTTGGTATGCTCTCCTGCTGACCCACTGCGTATATCATTTAAAATCGCAAGCAGTGGATCATTGCCTTGACGGTGTTGTTCATGCAAATAACACACATAAAACTCAGCATCGATCCACGCTTGTGCTTCAAAAGCAAATTGTATTTCTTTTGCGGAAAAACCAGAGGATACGGGTGGCAGCTGAAAAAAATCACCACATAAAATAATTTGCATGCCACCAAATGCTTTGTCTGAATTTAAAATATAACGCGCAATTGTATTTACCATATCTAACTGATGTTTGTGTAACATGGATATTTCATCGATGATCAACACTTTTGTTTTTTTGTAATTACGTTTGATGCGATCGGTCTTGAGTAATTTTTCTAAATCATTCTGATCCAGCTTATCTTTTACACCTATTCCTGACCAGGAATGCAATGTTGATCCTTGTAGATGCGTTGCAGCAATACCTGTTGATGCAGTAACAGCAACGCCGACATTATTTTCTTTGAGATAACGAATATATTGATTTAATAAATACGTTTTACCAGAACCTGCTGCACCCGTGAGAAAAATATTTTTCCCCATTTTTAATAAATCAAATGCTTCTTTTTGCTGCATAGCTGTTTTTACCATCGCTCTAATTTCTGATAAGCGACAATCTATCACGATTATAGGTAGTTGGCTCTACCGTATATTTAAGGAGGCAGGTTATCCCTTATTCAGTTGTTTTACAGCATTTAACACTTCTTTTACATGACCCATTACTGATACATCGCGCCATTCATGTCTCAAAACACCTTTTTTATCGACTAAAAATGTACTGCGCTCAATACCTTTATATTTTTTTCCAAACATACTTTTGTCTTTAAGTACATTAAATAACTTGCAGATAGATTCATCATCGTCACTGACCAACGGAAAATTTAATTGATGGTTATCGATAAATTTACAATGTGATTGAATACTATCGCGAGAAATGCCGACAATTTCAGTGTTTTCTGATTGAAATTCTGCATAATGATCGCGGAATGCTTTTGATTCAATGGTGCAACCGGGTGTGCTGTCTTTCGGGTAAAAATAAATAACCATGTTTTTTCCATGCAGTGCATTAAAATCAAAAACACCGTCTTTGGTTTTGCCGCTAAATTGTGGAATAACGTTGCCGATGGATATTGTCATATCAAAACTCCTTTATGTTTTAGAAATTTATTTAACGCTTGGTATTCTTTACATGAGCGTGTCAGGCAAGAGTTATCTGACTTGTTTTAAGTTTCGCTAAATACAGCATCAATTGCAAAGAATCATAAAATTGTAAAATTAAAACTATTTTATCGAAATAAGTCAAATAACTCTTGCCTGACACGTTCTTGAAACCGCCGAAATAACAAACAAACACTAAAACTAGCGCCTATCACCATACCCCACCAAAGTCCTTCACCACTTAAATGAAAATAGGTAGCGAGTAGGTATCCAACTGGCAGCGCAAGAAACCAAAAACTAATGATGGATATCATTAGTGTAAAATTAGTATCTTTTAATGCGCGCAATGCGCCAAACAATGACAATCGGATCGCTTCAAAAATTTGAAAAACGGCAGCAATCATAAATAATTTTTTTATATCACTGACGATCGCGATATTATTTGGACTATGAATATTAAAATCGACTGATATGAGCAAGGATGGCAATACCCAATAACAAATTGCAATGATCCCCATGAAAAATACTGATAAATAAATTCCTGCGTACCCAGCTTGTTTTGCTGAATTTATTTCTTTGGCTCCGAGTAAATGTCCCATGCGGACTGTAACAGCTTGCGCAATAGAAAAAACAACACCCATTAAAGTGCCTAAATATTGCATTACAATTTGATTAGCTGCTAATAATTCGCTGTTAAATGACCCCATCACTAAAGTAAGCGCAAAGAAAAATCCCACTTCAAAAAAATACATCGCTCCCATTGGAACGCCAACACGCAATAGTTCACGTAAAAAAGTGGGTTTTTTTCGATTAAAAATGCGGTGGAAGTATTTTTTATATTCTTTATGTGTTAAAAGAAAAATGACAAGTGCTATTGCTAGAATCCAAAAAGCGATTGTCATCCCCCAACCTGCACCTGCGATACCTAAAGCCGGGAATCCAAATTTCCCAAAAATTAAAATATAACTAAATAGAATAATCAGTGACACACAGAACACTGTAAAAAACGTAAGAAGCCGTGTTTTACCCAATCCTATTAAAAATTCGAAAAGTGCAAATGTAATTAAATCGGGCAATAGCCCCCAGGACAATGCATGCAAATATGATTTTGCCAGTAGAACCACCGAAGGTTTCTGCCCAAATAGAAGAAAAATAGGTGCCATATTCCAAAATAATAAAAATGATGGAACCGTCAGAAGTATCGCTAGAAATAATCCATCGCGTATCACATGCGCTACGCCAATTTTATCTTGTGCGCCATGTTTATGAGAAATTAAAACATTGATGGCGCTTAACGTACCAAACAATATAACGGCAAATGTGCCATATAAATAACTGACCAAAGCGCCTGCAGCAAGCGTTTCATGATTGATATGCGCTAAAAATAACGTTTGAAAAAAACCCACAGAACCGCCAATAATACCCATCAGCGCGAGCGGCATTGCTAATTTTAATAGTGGATATAAATCATTTTTTCGTAGCGGGATATACCGCATAGACCATGCCTATTGATTTGTTAATGATTATTATACCTGGCGACACCATGTAATGTGCTGATAATTTTATTAATGATGAGCGTTATGATTTTCACGCAAAACAAAAGATTATTCCGGCTCCCCGGGCCGGACTCGATACCTGCGACCAAGTGATTAACAGTCGCTATCGCCATGGTATAAAGTACGAAAAATCAAAGCCTTGCGATGCAATTCAAGGTGAAAAACAGTCTATCACAGTCACAATCAGTGTTAGATATCTCTAAATACGTCACAATAATGACACAGTGCGATAAGCAGCAGTAAGTGCAATTAAAAAGATCGGATCGAGCAACACTGATTTTCCATCAAGCGATCCTCGATAAAAACTTGGTATTTTTGTCCGAAAAGTGTATACTAATTTAAGACAATAATAAGCATGTTTGCTATGACTACCACACTGAAATCACTTATCATGCAACGCATTCATAAGGCTGATCACGGGGATGTATGGACTCCGACAGATTTTCTGGATATGGGTACGCGTGATGCAATAGATAAAGCACTACAACGACTCACCACCCATCATGAATTACGCCGCATTAGTCGCGGGCTTTATGATCAACCGAAAATCAATACGCTCACTGATCAACTTTCTGTACCAAGTTATCAAAAAGTAATCGACGCCATTGCTCGTCGTGATTCAATACGAATATTAATGGATGGACTAACTGCTGCGAATGATTTGGGGTTAACGCATGCAGTACTCGGGAAAGTCGTGGTACATACAGATGGTCGCTTGCGTCCAATAAAATTGGGAAATCTCACCATTCAATTTAAATTAACCACCCCCGGCAAACTATATTGGGCAGGACGCCCCAGTATGCGAATCGTGCAAGCACTTTATTGGCTGCATGACGCAATCAAAGGGCTTTCAGAAGCGGAACAAAAAAGCATACAAAAAAAATTGATCCGCATTTTACAGGATACAAAACAGGGTGACATTATTTGCAAAGACTTACGAGATGGACTGCACGCTATGCCAATATGGATGCAAAAATGGATACAAAAATTACTTTTAAGCGCTCAAAAAAAACATTAGGAACATCATGAATACAGAATTTATTCGCATCCTCTCATCCGCGCAACACGAACGACAAGACTTATTTTTTTGCAACCGCCAATCGATTGGGAACAACCTTGCAAAACGTGGAAAGAGATTTTTAGGTATGTTTGGTATGTCTACAAATTAATGCATTCATCAGCGGGAGCGCGCGCACAAAATAATCGCGACCTGGCTTTTTGAAAAAAATATCAATCGTTATTTATTGTGATAAAAAAAAGTAGTGTTTTTACTCGTAAAAAACACGGTATTTAAATTAAAAATTTAAACCTTTATAATATTATGAAACAATTTGTGAAAGCTGTTGGTGGTGTAAAGCATTCTGTAATTTATACAGATACAGATGGAAGGCATTTTCGTTTTTCAGGTGGTACTTGGACGTGGAGGAACCATAACTTAGGTAATTTATATGCGGACACAGTCAGCAAACGGCATGATCAAATTGGAAAAACACACTTTTTTGCTATTTTTCCAAATGATCAGTGCGGTCATGATGCATTGTTAGACTCATTGCATACAACTTATGGAAATAAAACGCTCCACCAGATGATTTATAAATTTGCGCCACCAAAAGATAACCCTACAAAAAAATATGAAAAATTTTTGCGTGAAAAAACAGGTGTCTATGATGATCGACTAATTAAAAATTTTAATTCGGCGCAATTTAAAAAATTATGGCAAGCCATCCAGCATTTTGAGGGGTATAAAGTTGGTAAGATAACCGAAGTTTTTCGGGTATCTAGCGTGGAAGTAATACAAAAAAATCTGTATCGATTCTATTTAGATGAGCAAAACTGGGTTTCTGAATCTCGGTGTATCTTCATGGCGAAAAATGGAGAGCTCGAGCTTGAGGTCTGCTCATCCGATTTGGGAAACACATTTTTACGCTCACCACCCAATAGCGCATTTCAAAAACCGTTGCATTTATTAATAAGGAAATAACTGAGGATGTTATGCAAAAAATAATGTGTTTTTTCGTGTGCATTTTATTTTTTGCAACAGCCTATGCAGATCAGGGAATATATACTTATGTTGCATCCGGTAATATTTTTTTCTATTCAAAAAATGCAGATAAAGTGCTGCAATTAACGCACGATGATAAAAATGGTCATCCAATTTTATCGCCCAACGGAAGATGGCTAGCATTTGTTAAAAAAAGTAACGATATTATGCCAAAAAGTTGTGCTGATTCCACAGATCTTGACGGCAAATATGCAGATGAGCTCTGGATTTATGATTTAAAAACCATGAAAAATAGGCTGCTTGTTAAGGATCATTGTTCGGGTGAACCAACCAAAATGATCGTTGACCCACAGGATTTATCTTTTTCACCCGATGGAAAAACGCTATATTTCGAAACATCAGCTTGGACAACATCTGGCGCAATACATGCTATCAATGTCACTGGTACACATTCTCGATTTGTCACAGATGGAAACGAATATCATGTCGTCATGCATGGAAAATACAAGGGTGATATAGTTGCTAATCAGCATCGCTATCGATTCAAAGGTGATACACCATTGGGTAGTTATGATTGGGATTGGTTATTCACGTCAACTGGAAAGCAGATAAAACTCTATAAAAAAGTGGAATGAAGACCTGATCAGAGTGCGCAATAAGTTTCTAAAAATGATTATTTTCTTTTAAAAATGAAATAAAACAATAAATTTTTGTTGGGATATTTATAAATGCGTCGATACCATACAAGCCTTATGAGCCTTTTTTTCGCAAAAGGCATGCGCCTGGCTTGCTGTATAGAATGATTTTTTGATGCTGCATTTATTTCAAGACCGTAATTTTTAAAAGAAAATTTAAACGCAAGGCTCAGAAGGCTTGTCTGGCATCGCCAGCCAAAAAATTAAGATATTTTCAAATACAGTTGTGTATTAGATCATAAATTGGCAATAGATCATTATAAATCAAACACTTGTGATGCAAAATTGGACGAAAAACTGTCTACAACCGTCTAACACAAGGGTAGAACAGTCACAGTTGGTGACGTTTTGGCTACACACCCCAATTCCTTGCGTTATTTTTTTATAGCGAGGATCCGATAAAAGAGTTTTTTACGATAAACAGTAGCTATTTTTATATTAACTGCTATTATTAACATGATTCTGTTTGTTATTTAAATTAATAGCGGATAATTCTATGATTTATAGCTACGATTTCACCAATTTCCAATCTTTTAAGGAACGCACAGAAGTTGATCTGACTGTCACCAAAAAGGTGGAGTTGACCAACTGGATGTGCGAAACCAGTAGCGGTGAACGAGTTTCAAAGTTAATGGCGGTTCTTGGTGCAAATGGTGGTGGTAAAACCGCATTACTTAAGCCGTTAGCATTTTTGGGTTGGTTTATTAACGCTTCCTTTCAAAGTTCGCCAGAGTCATTGATTCCCATTTCAGCCCATTTTTCTGCTGATGATAAACCAACCGAATTTAGCATATTATTTGATCTTGATGGCAAATTGTGGCGATATGAATTGCGCTGTACAAAAGAGCTAGTTTTGTTTGAAGCGTTGTATCAAAAACGCGAACGTTTTGGTTATGTTTTTGTGCGTGAATGGGATGATGCAAAAAAGTGTTATGCCATTAAACTTCAGGATTTTGAATTTAATTTACAAGAAGCATTGAAGGTACGAAAAAATGCTTCGCTCATTTCCACTGCAGCGCAATATGGTATACCGCTGGCGCAGCGCATGGCGCATCTTTCGGTGATTAGCAATATGTCCATTTATGGCGGTCGTGTCTACGGTGGTGAGCTTACAGCTTTCTGGGGTGCTGCAAAATATTATGCAGAGAACAAAATACGTTATCAGCAAATGGAAAAGTTATTATCGACTTGGGATTTGGGATTATCTGGCATTGAATTAATAGAAAAAGACGTCAATTTTGAAAACAGCACACAAAAAATTTGGCAAGCGTATGGTAAGCACAAGTCTCATAAGAAAGAATATACGCTCCCTTTTTCCGAAGAATCTAGCGGCACTCAGGCAGCGTTTTCTCTACTTGCACCACTCTTGTCGACGTTAGCAGTCGGTGGTGTTGCGATTATCGATGAGCTTGAAAATGATTTGCATCCCCATATGCTTGAGCCTATTTTGGATTTATTTGCTAATCCAAAAACTAACCCTCATAACGCACAATTATTATTTTCCTGTCATTCTCCTGAAATTTTAAATCTGGTTCACAAATCTCAAATTATGTTGGTTCAAAAAAATGATCAGTGTGAAAGTACTGCATGTCGATTAGATGCCGTTGAGGGAATTCGCAGTGATGATAATTTTTATGCAAAATATATGGCGGGTCACTATGGCGCCGTGCCTAATTTATAAGAAGAATGAATATGTCGACATGGAAAGCCAAAGAAACATTATTAATCGTAGGCGAGGGGTATAGCGAAGTTGCATTTTTAAATTATGTGAAACAATTATTTTCGCAGCGCAATGATGGTCGACAAATCAAAATTAAAAATGCGCAAGGCAAGGGTGCAAAACATGTGATTGATTGGACTATCCGGCAAACGTTTAATGCACAATATGATGTTGTTGCCGTTGTATTCGACACCGATACAACCTGCTGGAATACAAAGATTCAAAAAGAAGCTGAGAAACGTTCAATTCATCTATTGACATCAGAACCCTGTTTTGAAGCGATGCTGCTGCGTGTTTTGGGAAAATCAGATCATGGCCATGCAAGGGAATTAAAAAAACGATTTTTGCCTTTCGTAAACGATGATCCCACTGTAATGACTCATTATGAAAAATATTTTACTAAAAAGTTGTTGCTGGAAACTAAAGAAAGCAGTATTAAAAAATTACTACAATTGTTAATGAAACAATATGAAATTACCTAATAAATTATTTTTACTGACCATTTTATTCTTATCTTGTAACGCATTTGCCGGTGAAGACAAACTCAATGCTATCATGCATACCGTCTCGCAAAAACTGCATCGATTAGAAATCACCCATCATGTTCACATTGGACTATCGGCTATTGATACTTACAATAACATCCAGATTAATTTTAATGCTAATCAACGTTTTCCTATGGACAGTACTTCTAAATTTTTGAAAAAAAGCGAACATAATCCTTATCTTTTGCAACGACATGTTTTTTTTACGAATGATGATATTAAACAATCAGGATATTCGCCGATCACAGATCAGAAAATCAAAAAGGGTATGACTGTTATTTTAATGATTTTATCACCGCTGATTATCTCAAGCATTATGATTTATTTGATGAGGCAAATCACAGTCGTTATTTTGTCAATCGTACGGAAAATTTAGCTTTGATGGTTGCAAATGGTATTGGCTATACAACGCTTGCCAAGGAATTTGCAAAACCTTATGTTGAAAATGAAGAGCTCATTATTCTAAATCATGCAAAAACATTAAATATATCATTGGTTTTAGCGTGGTTTGATCGCCCGGAGCCACCGAAGTATTTTTCGGCGGTGCTGCAGTCGATCAAATAACAATAAAAATATTTTGATGGACAGTGTACCGGTTAAATGACTTCAATAATATGCCCTGTGTTCAACCACTGTCCCCAAAATAATTGCATCACCAGTGTTGGCAATCCGAATAATTCCCCAATCAGAATTTAATGCAATCAGCATTCTTAAAAAGCAAATGGGAAATCACCCTGTCTATGTTTTTACTTTTAAAAATAAACAGGTAATCACTTAAAAGAAGCTGCTACGCGAATTCATGTCACAAATATGACACAATGCGCTGTTTAGGAAAAATAAAGTGAGGTGAAGTGATCTGTAACATCTTGATTTAAAAGTTTATTCTGGCTCCCCGGGCCGGACTCGAACCAGCGACCAAGTGATTAACAGTCACCTGCTCTACCACTGAGCTACCGGGGAATTGGGTAGAAACTCAAGAAACCGTATGTTACTGATGCTGCGGTGCTGGGTCAATACGAAAATGAGTTTTTTTCTACAAGCCGCGATAAATTGAGACGCGATAAATCGACGTCTCTACAAAACCCTGTATTGCAGATCGGAATTTCACTTGGTATCCTGTGCAACCTTTTATCAAGTGAGCAGAGCCTTCCATGAAGCAGTTTTCGTTATCACAAATGAAGCGTGTACTGAATCTATCGTTGCCGATGGCGGGTTCGCGATTTTTGCAAATGTTCAGCGGGTTTATTTCTACCATGATGGTTGCTCATTTGGGACGAGAAGTGCTGGCGTCGTGTGCGTTAATTAATGCGACCATCTCTTTCACTATGCTTATATTTATTTCTATTGTTTTTTCTTTGAGTTTTATCGTCGGACAATCATTTGGCGCGAAAAAATACGATGAAATTGGTGCGTTGGTACAGCAGAGTATGTTGCTGTCTTTTTTTCTTGGTTTATTGATGATGGTCTGCTTTTGGTATGCCAATGATTTTTTAACGTTGTTTCATGAATCGCCGACAATGCTGGTTTATGTGCGTCAATATTTTCATGCGCTCACGTGGGGTGTCATTCCCATTATGTTTCAGTCGTGTCTTGAACAATTTTGCTATGGCATTTTAAAGCAGCGGCTGGTGATTATTATTAATGCGATCAGTTTGGTGATGGCTGTTCCGATCGCGTATGTTTTAATTTTTGGGAAATTGGGTATCCCGCCCTTAGGTGTTGAAGGATTGGGTTTGAGCTTTGCGATTCAAGCATGGATAGATTGTTTGATTTTGATGACATGCTGTTACGTTATTAATGATTTTAAAAAATTCGAATTATTAAAATCACGATCACACCAGGGATTAATTTATTTGCGAAAAGTGTTTCGCGTGGGTTGGCCGATGAGCGTGCAATTTGGTGGCGAATTAGGCGCGTTTTTTGTGGTGACGATGATGATTGGATGGCTTGGCACCAATGCACTCGCGGCAGCACAAGTGACGCAACAGTGGATGTTTTTATTAATTGTGCCTATTTTTGCGATGTCGGAAGCGGCGGGGATTTTGGTGGGGCAGTCGGTGGGTGCGGGTGATTATCATCAGTTGCGTGCTATTGGCAATTCGAGTGTTATGTTAGCGTTGAGTCTTGTTTTATTGTTTAGCACTGGATTTATTTTTCTGCCAAATTTTTTCGCGTCATTTTACATTAACATTCACCTTGCGAAAAATGTGGCGATTCTGCATTTAATTCATATTTTATTTATTATTATGGCGATTACATTGGTTTTATCGTCGATGCGTGATGTGTTATCAGGCGCATTGCGGGGATTATTAGACACGCAATTTCCAATGCAAATTGGATTGATCGTTATGTGGTGTTTGGTTTTGCCGATTGGTTATTGGTTTGCGTTTCCGCTGCATACAGGCGTGATTGGATTTAAGATGGGTGGAAATATTGGGATGTTGATTGGCGCTGGTATTATTTATTGGCGGTGGTATTCGAAGGTGAGGGCGTATTAATTCCTATCGCGGCCAGGCGTTTTTTGATATCTGGATGTGTTGAGAAAAAATCACTGGCTGATTTTGTGGTTTCGATGCCGGCCTGTACAGGATCAAATATATAAGCCTGACGACGAATAGATTCATGCGGTGTTGATGCATACGCTTGATTATATTGTTCGCTGTTTTGCGCATGATCATCTTGAATTTTTTGTAGTGCTCTTGCCAATGGTTCATTGCTTCTCATTAATTCAACACATCCCGCATCTGCCATATATTCTCGGGTGCGGCTTAAATAAAGCATTAGCAATACAGTTACTAATGGCAGTAAATAGCGCAATGCAATAATTACAATAAATAATGCATTTCGATCAGAACCTTCACGATCATTATTCCCGCGTCCTGAAAAAAGCGCATTCCAAAATAAGATATCGACTAAAATTAATGTAATATTGCTTAAAACGCAGGCCATTAATGTGAGTTTAATATCCATATGACGCACATGACTGAGCTCATGCGCCATGACTGCTGTTAATTCATCACGATCCAATTTATCGATTAACCCTTGCGTGATTGCAACCATCGCTGATTTTTCACTGTAGCCGCTAGCAAATGCATTCATATAGGCTGCATCGATTAAAAATACTTTCGGCATAAATCGCAATCCCGCGGCGACTTTCATTTCTTCAACGACATTATACAGCTTTTGTTCTTGCACGTTTTTCGCAGATTTTGGCGTTATTTCGCGGTACTCAGAACCGAGTAACATAAATTTATCGTGAAACGCAAATGTCACAAAAATAGCAATGAATGCGACTATGCTCGCGACAATGGTTGCAAGCGGGAATAATTGAAATGTGATGAGCTGATAAAATAATTGTGATAATGGGATAGTTGGATATCTGCCGGAGCAAATATATAAATCAATAATCAGTCCGATGCATGCATAGATAAAAATAAAAGAAATGATGACGAAGGTCGTGCGTCGCTGATTTTGTTTCAGCGACTCACGCCAATCAGTGGCGTGAGCGTGTATCGCATCATCATTCATAATTTAACCGTGTAATTTTCTTGTGTTTTTACTTGATCAGCCGTTAATTGCCAATATGGAAAATCAAAGTTTAACTTTGAAGGAAAAGCGCTGACAACCATCGATTGAATAAGTGATTTTTTATTGGCATTGTACCGTTCTATACTGTCGTTCAATGCTTGCTTTGCATAAGCTAATTTATTCTCTGTACTGACAATTTCTTCCTGTAATTGCATCGCACTTTGATTGGCTTTGAGATCGGGGTATTGCTCAAATACCGCGTTAATACCGCCCAAAACACCCGAAATCTTATTTTCTGCTGCAATACGACCTTGTTCATCACCGGCCGCTTTGGCGGTTTCGGCTTGGGTTCTTAATGCAACTACTTGTTTTAAAGTAGATTGTTCGTAATCCATGTATTTACGAACAACGTCGGTGAGTGATTCAAACACTTTGTAACGGCGATCCAGCTGAATATCGATCTGTTTCTGGTTATTTTTGACAGCCTCGATATAGGCGATGAGTTTGTTGTATATGCTGACAAAGAGCATGCCTATTACGATGAGCGCTGCAATGATTATTATTATCTTCATATTAAGGCGACCTCATAAGGTTTGGATGTATGTCTTAAGATGATAGCAGGACGACCGCAAAAAGTCATAGCAAGCGTGTTATGGTTGGGTGACGAGCGCCTTTTTCCACTCGCGATAGCCCATTACGCATAGCACGATAAAAGCCGCATAGAGCAGGGTGGTTAAGTAAAGATGCTTATAAGAATACATATAGAGTGATATCAAATCCATTACAATCCACAAAACCCAATTTTCCAGCCATTTTTTACACATCATCCACTGCGCAATTAAGCTGAGCGACGTTGTAAAGGCATCAATGATGGGCGTATTCGAATTGGTGTAATGGGACAATAAAAAATAAAAAATGCCAAATAAAATTAAAAATACACCGGTTAAAATGGCGTATTGCAATTTTGGCATATGGGTGATGGATAGTGCGGATGTATGAGAGCCACCGAATTTCCATTGATACCAGCCATAGAATTGAAAAAATAAATAAACGGCTTGTAATGACATATCGCCATACAGTCGTGATTGATAAAAAATAATGCCATACAGAATAACGGCGAAAATGCCGAATAACCAATTCCAAATATTGGCACGTGCGGCCAGATAGATATTTAAAAACGCGGTAAGTGTTGCAGGTACTTCGATCGCTGTTTGTAAGCTGATGGCCATATGATTTGAATATGTCGCGTAAAAAAGTTGTGGTAGTGTAATAATATCTGTTATGTATTTCAAGGGGTGGTATTACCAACGAGAAATTGCTTAAATGAACACGTATTTAATAGAGCCAGTTGAAATCATCGGGAGAAAACCGTGAACAGTGACATGCTTTTTTATATCATCCCCATTTTTATTGCAATTATGGTATTTAGCGCGATTAATATTTTGAAAGAATATGAGCGTGGCGTTGTATTTTTATTGGGGCGGTTTTGGAAAGTTAAGGGTCCTGGTTTGGTTATCGTGATCCCTCTGTTTCAGCAAATGGTTCGCGTACAATTGCGAACCGTCGTGATGTCAGTTGCGAGTCAAAATGTGATTACAAAAGACAACGTGTCGGTGCGTGTCAATGCAGTTGTCTATTTTCGTATTATTGACCCTGAAAAAGCGATTATTCAAATCGAAGATTATCTCGAAGCAACCAGCCAATTAGCACAAACAACATTACGATCTGTATTGGGCCAACACGACCTCGATGATTTATTATCAGAACGAGATAAATTGAGCAAAGATATTCAATCCATTTTAGAAACGTCGGCAAGCAGCTGGGGAATCAACATATCTAACGTCGAAATCAAAGACGTGGATTTAGATGAAAGTATGGTGCGGGCGATCGCCAGACAAGCCGAAGCGGAACGCGAACGTCGCGCCAAAATCATTAATGCAGAAGGTGAATTGCAGGCTTCCGAAAAATTGCAACAAGCCGCCGCTGTATTATCGCAACAACCCGCATCGATTCAATTGCGCTATTTGCAAACTTTAATTGATTTATCAAGCGAAAAAACATCAACGATTGTTTTTCCGTTACCATTAGAGTTTTTGTCTTCTGTGTTTAATAAAAAATAAATGATAAGAGATTGCTGCGAGAGACAGATACTGAAAAAGCAACTGATCTGTGGTTCTACGCCCTTGCGGCAGTGGTCATAAATTTAAACGGTGTTGTGCGGTTTGGAGAATGGATTTTGTCAGTGCGGAATAAGCATTTCGTTTATATCATTGAGTGTAATAATGGCACTTACTACACAGGATATACAACCAATGTTGATCGAAGGTATAAAGAACATGAAAACGGCAGTGAGAAATGCAAATACACGCGAAGCTTTCCACCCAAACAATTGGTATTAACTATTGCGTTTGACAGCAAATCAGAGGCGTTGAAAAAAGAAGCTGAAATTAAACAATTATCGCGCGATGAAAAAGTAAAATTCATTCAAAAAATAATATTATGACCAAATGAGCAATGGGTCGACACAGGGCATTTGCTTTGACTAATTGCTGCGCCATTTTGCTAACACCTCTTTTAACTGGTTAAAATAACTATAGGCAATCGGCACTAATATCAGCGAAAAGAAAGTGCCGCATAATAATCCCCCAACAATCACCGTGCCGACTTGTTCACGACTGACGGCACTAGCGCCCGTTGCAAAAACCAAGGGTAGCGCGCCGAATACCATTGCAGCGGTTGTCATTAAAATAGGGCGCAACCGAATACTCGCAGCATGAATTAAAGCATCCCTCATATTTTCACCTGATTTTTGCAGTGTATTGGCAAATTGCGTGATTAAAATACCGTGCTTTGCGATTAATCCCACCAACGTGATTAATCCAATCACCGTGTAAAGATTGATGGATCCACTGATCATTTTTAAACTGATCAGGGCACCAATAATACTGAGTGGCACAGATAACAAGATAATAAATGGATCGATAAAACTTTCAAATTGCGCGCTTAAGACCAAATAAATAAAAACAAAAGCGAGTAAAAAAATCAATCCCATGGAACGCGATGATTTTGCAATGTTGCGGGCTTGACCGGTAAAGGTATATTTTACTTGACTGGGTAATTCGGCAGGCAATGCTTTTTGTAAATAACTCACAACAGCACCTAATGTATAACCAGGCGCAATTTCTCCGGAAATTTCTGCTGCACGCAAACGATTATAATGAAATAAATCCGTTTGAGCTTGCACAGGCGTGACCGAAATTAAATTTGTTAAAGGAATTAATTGCCCCGTTGCATTAGGCACCGTAAATTGTTCCATTGCTTGAATGCTTTGTAAGTAAGGTTTTGCTGCTCGAACATCAACATCGTATATTTGCCCATTGATATTAAATGTAGATACCGTTGCGCCGCCTAACAATCCTGCAATCGTATTATCAATTGTGCTTACACTGACTTGCAAACTGTCTGCCAACGAACGATTCACGGTTAAATTATATTGTTGATTGTTATATTGAATATTACTGGAAAGATTCGCAAATCCCGGGTATGCCTGTAGTTTTTTAATTAATGCATTCCCAATCAAATATAAATAGCGGTAATTTGAAGGCGCCATAATATAAAAGGCAATTTGATTTTGTGTTGATCCACCAAAGGCTGGTGCAAATGAAATTGCGTTTAATCCCGGAATTTTTTTATATTCCGCACTCAAGCTCGCTGCTATTTGATCAGCTGTTTGTGTGCGTTGGTTGTAATTTTTTAGGGTTGAAAAAAGCATGTCATTATTCTGTGTTCCCACGGGTTCAAATGAGAGCGACACGTTGGTATTTACAGCAGGATTTTTTTGCAGCAAACCATTTAATTGTTGTAATTGCGTTTGCGCTATTTGGTTATTACCACCGGGAGGTGCGGTTAAAGCAGTAATGACAAATCCCATATCTTCTTTCGGCATAAATGTTTTTTGCAACGTGCTTGCTATATAAAATCCTGTAATAGCCAAGATCAGTGTCACAATAATAATTTTTAAGCGGTGCAATAATACATGCGATAATAACATTTGATAAAATGCGGTGAGTCGATGAAAAAAAGATTCGATGCGTTGATTAAATTTATTTTGCGATGTTGTATCGTGTACGAGGAATTTTGAGCACAACATGGGAGACAGTGTTAATGCAACAAACCCGGAGATAATCACTGCAATAGCCAGCGTAAATGCAAATGAGGAAAAAATATGTGCGACCATTCCTTTAATTAAACCAATCGGCGCATAGACTGCTGCCAGTGTTAATGTCATGGCGATCACGGGCGTTGCAATTTCTTGACTGCCTTTTAATGCAGCCTCCATGCGCGACAATCCTTTTTCCATGTGTCGATGAATATTTTCAAGCACTACAATGGCATCATCGACGATCAGCCCAATCGATAAAACAATAGCGAGCAAGGTGATCATATTGATGCTAAATCCCACAAAATACATAAATCCCATGGTGGCTAATAAACAAATGGGAATCGTCACAATCGGAATGAATGAAGAACGAATTTTTCCGAGCGATAAGAAAATAATTAATGCAACAAAAATAATACTGATGCCAATTGATTTATAGACTTCTGAGATACTGGCATTCATAAAAGTAGATTGATCGAATGTAATAGTGTAGTGAATATTTTTCGGCAATTGCGTGGAAATTCTTTTGAGCAATTCACGCACATGCTTTGCGGCATCAATTGGATTTGCTTCATCGGTATTGAAAATGGTTAATAAGATGCCGGCTTTTCCATTGATATGTATAAATGATTTGGCGGTGGTTGCACTTCCTAATTTAATGCTTGCAATGTCTTTTAAACGAATTAACTGCCCGTGATCATTTTTAATAACCACATCACCAAATTGTTTTGCGGTATGCAGCGTTGTTTTTGCGGTAATCGGAAAATCCATGTTCGGCGTTTGAATGGATCCTGCGGGTAATTGTAAATTGTTATTTTGAATCGCTTGTTGTACGTCAGCGAAATTGATTTGACGCGCTGTCATTTGACTGGGGTGTAATGTAATACGCAATGCATATTTATTTGCGCCAAGCACATTTATCGTTGCAATACCGGGTTGTTCTTCAATGCGATTAATCACAAAACGATCGAGATAATCTCGTAAATTCTTTAATGATCCATTGTCTGTTGTAAATCCAACATCCATTAAATCCATGCTGCTGTAACCGGTTCGCACAATCGGCGAGGAAATGGTGTTGGGCAGCGATGACGCTGCAATCGCAACTTGATTACGAATTTTATTCGTGACGTTATAAGTATTAACGCCTGATTTTAGCATCACCGTGATTGCGCTATTGCCTTGGCTGCTGTCAGAAGTGACGTAGTCAATGCCGTTAATACCGCTGATGGCTTTTTCCAAGGGTGTGGTAATACTGCTTTCAATTAAATTGGCACTTGCGCCCGCATAGTCTGTAGAAATAAGTACGCGATTAGCGGCAAAACGAGGAAAAAAACGCGTTTCGAGTTGTTGATAACCCATGATGCCGATCATAACGAGAATTAAACTGAGGACTGTTGCAAAAACGGGGCGTTGGATGCAGAAGGTGGGGAGCTTCATGTTAATGCGCCTTGCTCGGAGACGCGATAACGCTTGGAGACGCGATAACGCTTGGAGACGCGATGAATCGCGTCTCTACGGGTTGACCATTTTTCACCTCATTTTCTCCTGCAACAATTACATCATCTTTGGCAGTTAATCCTTTTGTAATCACAACGTTGCCATTGATGCGATTACCAATGGTGACAGGCACACGAACGGCTTTATTATTTTTTACCACAAAAACGGAATAACCATTGATTGAGGCAAGCACACTTTGTTCGGGTAATAATAACGAATTTTTTTGCAACCCCAAATTTTGTGTGATCGTCACATATTCACCAGGTTTAAATAATTGCGCTGAATTATCAATGCGCGCATGCACAGAAATTGTTTGTGATGATTGTGCGACTTGCGGTGAAATATATGAAACGATCGCAGTAATTTTATTTTTTTGAGTGGCATCACTAATACTGACCGCTTGATTTATTTTTAATTGATTTAAATTTTTAACGGGCAGGGCATACTCTACGCGTAAATGTTTATTGTCGACGAGTGTCGTGAGAACGGCGCCTGGATTAACATAATCTCCCAGGCTGGTTTTAATGCTACCGGTAGTACCAGCAAACGGTGCTGTGATGGTGCGATCAGAAAGATTGATCTGCGCAGTTTCAAGCGCCGCTTGATTTTGTTTTAAGGTGACCTTTGCGCTGTAATACATATCCTGCGTGATAAATCCTTTTTTTAAGAATTTTTGATCGCGCTCGAATTGTAATTTGCTTAAGCCATAAGCGGCTTTTGCTGCGGTGAGTGCTTCTTTTTGTGCTTGATTATCGAGTTGAAATAAAACTTGCCCAGATTGAATAACATCACCTTCGTGAAATGCAATGGATTGAATGTAGCCAGGTGCGCGGGGTGTGATGGTTGTGCTTTTTTGCGCGACCAAATAACCCGTTGCGTTTGCTGTGACCGGAAGAGATTGTTGCATGGGGTTTTGAACGCGCACGGGGATTGCGGGTGTTTTTTTGGGTGTGCTTTGTTTTTTGTGGTGGTGTGCGAAGAAAATGGTAGTAATGATTAATAATAAAATGATTGCAATGATGATCGATTTTTTTTTCATGGTTATAACCTAAATAAAGTGACAGTGTCAGCGTCACTATTTCTCTAACACCAAATACACATTTTCATCTGCGCGCGCAACATTCAATAATAGTGGGTTTGTTTGATTGGCAATCGCTTTTTGCAGTGCTTCAATGGAAGTAATGGGAGTTGCATTGATGGTTGTAATAACATCTCCTGGCATTAATCCCGCGAGTGCGCCCTCACTATTGTCAGACATATTTATTACAATCACGCCGTTTAATTGCGTGCCGTCGGCTTCCAATTCATGAAAATCTTGTAAGCGTAACCCTGAAAAATAATTTGTTACTGCGGGCTGTATCGATTTTGGATCAGCCACTGTTGCGTTCACCGTATTGGTTTGTGTGCCGCGCTCATAAGTAATTTTCACAGCTGTGCCTGGGTGAATCAATCCCATCGTGTTTCGCAATTGCGCGGCACCATCCACTGGGTGTTGATCAATTTCAGTAATCACATCTTCGGGTTTTAATCCCGCGGCTGCAGCAGGTGTATTGGGCATTACTTGTGAAATGATCGCGCCTTTATCATTTTTTAAATGAAGCGCATCGGTTAATCCAGGCGTGATATTTTGCACGACAACACCTAAAACGCCGCGTTCCACTTTGCCATATTTTAATAATTGTTCGATAACGCTATGTACCATGTTGCTGGGGATAGAAAAACCAAGCCCAATACTGCCATCCGTAGGAGCAACCATGGCCGTGTTAATCCCAATTAAATCGCCTTTCATATCCACCAAAGCACCCCCTGAATTACCAGGATTAATCGGTGCATCGGTTTGAATAAAACTCTGATCGCTTTCGATTTTCGGATGTGTGCGATTTAATGCGCTGATAACACCGGACGTCACCGTTTGTGCCAAACCATACGGGCTACCGATCGCAGTGACAAAATCACCGACTTTGAGATTATCTGAATTGGCGAATGGCAATGCGGTTAAATTTTTCGCATCGATATGTAAAATGGCAATGTCATAATCTTTGTCTTTGGCAATTAATTTTGCGAAATACCGTTGTCCATTTTTCAATGTCACGATAATGATTTTTTGATTTGCAATGACGTGCGCGTTCGTCACAATTAAGCCTTTTGCCGCATCAAAAATAACACCAGATCCTACAGCATAACTTTTTACGGGGATTTTTGTGATGTCGTCAGGGGTTTGAATCAATTCGTTTAATTTTGTTAATTTTACTTCGCTGACATACACATTCACAACCGCAGGCGTGACTTTGTCGAGCATGGGTGCAATGGTGTTACTAGCGTTTTCTTGCGTGGTTGGTAAATGCGCTAAGCATAGTGCGGGAATGAACAATGCTATAAACACGAATATTTTTGTCATAAAGCCTCATACAATACAGTTTGAAGAGTATATCCCTGTATAAAGTATGATTATATACGTATTTTGCGTGTAACTCACTTAGCTGGGGTTGCTATCTTTCCGCAAAGCAGCAATCAAACCCTCAAAATCCTTAGGTAATGGCGCCGTCCATTCCAGCGGTTCTTTTGTGACTGGATGATTCAACCCCAGTTTATAGGCGTGTAACGCTTGGTGTGTGAAGTTTTTTAAGGCAGTTTGCGCTTCAAGGGAAAGCTTAGGGTATTGATATTGCCCGCGTTTTCCATAGACTGGATCGCCCACCAGCGGGTAATTTATATGGGCTAAATGCACGCGAATTTGGTGGGTGCGACCGGTATCGAGTACCACGGTTAACAATGTATGCTCCGGAAAATGCTCTAAAACACGGTAATGTGTGATGGCTTCTTTTCCAGAATCGCGCACCGCCATTTTGGTACGCAATGTCGGATGACGTCCCATCGGCAAATCAATCGTGCCGCCTGAAATCATATGACCTTGCACCAATGCGCGATATTCACGGTGTATGTCACGCGCCTGCATCTGTTTAATGAGTCGATTGTGCGTCGATAGCGTTTTGGCAATCACGAGCAATCCCGACGTATCTTTATCCAAGCGATGCACGATCCCTGCGCGCGGAATCATCGATAATTCCGGCAAATAGTGCAGCAAGGCATTCACCAATGTGTGATCAGGATTACCAGCGCCGGGATGTACAATTAATCCAACTGGTTTATTAATCACCATGATCGCGTCGTCTTCATAGACAATCGTCAACGGTATGGATTGAGCTTCCCATGCCTTATTTTCAGGCAAATGCGCTTCAATGGTGACGATTTGATTAGCAATAACGGCGTGACGTGGTTTTTGAATGATTTTATCATCGAGCCGAACATATCCTTCACGAATCCATTGTTGAATTTGATTGCGTGAATAATCGGGGAATAATTGCGCGAGTGCGGCATCCAATCTTTGGTTGAGTTGCGCTTCAGTAATTTTATTATGCAAGATGATTGTTTTCATAGGTTGCGAATAATATCACTTTCTTATCTGAAAGGGTGAATATATAATGCCGGCAGAATTCATTGTCAGGACATTTGAGAATCCCATGAGAAAAATTTTACTCGTATCGTTGTTAGCTGTTTTGTTATCCGCTTGCTCAAGCAATAAAATACATGATTCATTTGCTACCTATCGCAATCAAACAGCGTCAGAGTTGTATCATTCTTCGAAAAAAGATTTGATACATGGTCATCCCAATGCAGCAGTTAAAAAATTAGAAGCTTTAAATGCGTTATATCCTTTCGGCGCATACGCTGAAAAAGGTTTAATTAATTTGGTCTATGCATATTATGAAAATGACAGTGCGGACGAAGCGCAAGCAGCTGCTGATCGTTATTTGAGTGTGTATCCTCGTGGCAATTATTCAGATTACGCGTATTACATGAAAGGCGTTATTGCCTTTAAACAAGGCTTTTCTTGGATGCAACGCAAGGCGGGCGTTAATCCTGCGCCACGTGATTTGTCATATTTAAAAAATGCGTATTTATCGTTTAACCAATTGGTAGAAACATTTCCGCAAAGTCCTTACGTGCCGGATGCGATTGCACGTATGCGTTATATTCGTAATTTATACGCTGAAAAAGAAGTGGGTATTGCGAAATTTTATTATGAACACAAAGCGTATGTTGCTAGCGCGAATCGCGCGAAAGACGTGGTTTTGCATTACGATCGTTCGCCTTATGTGATTCCTGCATTAACTTTGATGGTGAGATCGTATCGTAAATTAGGCTTGACACAAATGGCGAATAATACGCTGGCAATATTTCAAGCCAGCTATCCAAAATCGCGTAATTTACGCAGATTAATGCGTCATTGATGGAAAAACATCTCACACACGGCGGCACGATCGCACACATCGCCCGCCGCATTTTTCATATTGCCATGCTCGCAATTCCCTTTTTATATTATTATTTTCTTATTCCTCACATTCCCATTAAAATTCTGCATTTAATCGTTCTGGCTTTTATTTTCTTTGTTTTTTTATTTGAAAAATTGCGTATCCGTATGCGCTTGGTTTTATTCGGTCAACGTTTGCATGAAGCAACACATATTTCAGCATTTGCCTGGACGATGTTAGCGATGGGTTTGCTGTTGTTGTTTTCACCATCGATGTCGATGTCAATACCGATTGTGGCAACATGCGCGTTCGTCGATCCGCTCGTGGGCGAGATGCGTTTGCATCATATGCATAAAAAAATAATTATTGCCGCGGGAATTTTGGCGGCATTGATGATTTGGATTTTCTGTGCGTGGTTTTATCATTTTCCGTTATGGTTAGGAATGGTTATTGCGCCTATCACCGTTGCGGTTGAATGGCCCACATTAAAATGGATTGATGATAATGCGTTGATGTTGCTTGTGCCGCTGGGTGTTGTTTTGATTTATCGCGCTTGCTAACGCAAGTGCTTCTAAACTTTACCATTGGCACAAACTATCAACACGTACATGCTAGTGACATACTTTAGAAGCACTTGCGTTAGCAAGCGCGATTTAACAGCGCAATATGCTTTTCGCGCAGAATACGCTTAATTTCCGGCAATTCTTTGTATGCCGCAATTTCACCCTGATAAAATAATTGATATTTTTGATCCACATCAAATGCGCCGACATTGCCTACTTTGGGGCGAATAACGATATCAGCACCATGCTCTGATTTGCGCGACAAGGTTAACCACGCAATCTGATAACTTCTATCGAAAATACCCAATGCAGACCACGGCATTTTTTTTGATAATTGTTGCGCAAGATTAATCGCAATAATGACTTTAGGATGATATTGCTCTGCGATATCTACGGGAACAGGGTCGGTTACACCGCCATCAACCAGCATATGACCATACAAATAGGCTGGTTTTACAGCGCCAGGAATCGCAGAAGATGCTTCTGCTGCCGGTGCAATCGGCCCGCTTGAAATAACAAATTTTTTCCCCGTATGTAGATTGGATGCAACCACCACCAACGGAATTTTCAATTGATCAAACCATCGTGCATGCATGTGATGTAATAAAAATTTTTGATAGCGATAACCCTGAATTTCACCTTGAAGGCTGGGTAGATTGGCGATATCTGCGATATCCCAAAATGAGGCTGACAGCATGATTTTAGCGGCGATTTTTGCATTGCCACTGTCTGCCAATAATGCACCATAAAAACTACCCACACTGGTACCCACAATTAAATTAATGGGAATACCCGCATTTTGCAGCACAAGAACAGCGCCTGCGTGCGCAAAACCGCGTGCACCGCCCGCGCCTAACACCAGCGCGACTTGTGGACGGTATGTGAGTTGCAATGATTGTGGTAATTGATTAGGAATGGCAATATCAGGGCGGGCACCGGCGCATGCACAGAGCAAAGCGACAATACTGCACAATAATACCAATTTCAGAACATGGAATAGGTTTCTCATGAGTAAATATTACACGAAATACGGATAGCTATCTTCAAACAATTCATATTAAAATAATACAACTATTCTCCTTTTAGGTGAATCTTATGCATTTTCGAAAACCCAATCCATTACTAGCATCCATTTCAAATTGGGCACAAAGAAATTTTTCCGATCCTGCGGCGGTCGGTTTATTTTTTACTGTGTTGTTTGTTCTGTTATTTCTGGAGTTTTTCGGGCATTTTTTCATGCCGGTGTTGATTAGTATCGTGCTCGCTTATTTATTACAATCTGTGGTGCGTCAATTGCAACGTTGGAAATTTCCGCATTTTTTGGCGGTTGGAATTGTGTTTGTGGTATTTATAGGGTTGGTTATTTTTTCGTTAGTGTGGTTATTACCCGTTATTGTGCATCAATTGCAGAATTTAGTGGGGGAATTTCCCAACGCATTTACACATGGGGATAAATGGGTAACAACATTGATGCAGCGTTATCCCGCGGTTTTTTCAGACCCGCGTTTTCAGCAATCCCTATCATTTGTGCAAAATGAATTTTCTCGTCTCGGACAAATTACCTTAAAATATCTTTGGATGTTTATTCCCAATTTAATCACGATTGTTTTATATTTTATTTTAGTGCCGTTATTGCTGTTTTTCTTTTTAAAAGACCATGATCTGATTGCGCATTGGTTTGCGCAATTTCTGCCGAAAAACCGCAGTTTGGTGTCGAATGTCTGGCAAGAAGTGAATAAAAAAATTGGTTGTTATGTGCGCGGTCGCGTGATCGAAGTGGTGGTGGTGGGTTTTGTGAGCGCCGTTACATTTTCAATTTTGGGTATGCAATATGCTGTATTGTTAGGCGTGCTTGTCGGTGTCTCAGTAGTTATTCCATACATTGGTGCTGTGGTTGTCACAATCCCCGTGGTTGTTATCGCATTAATGCAGTGGGGGACATCTGTGCATGCATTGTATTTAATTATTGCTTACGGCGTGATTATTATGCTGGATGCGAATGTGCTGATGCCGGTATTATTTTCAGAAACCATGGATTTACATCCTATCGTGATTATTTTATCCGTGCTCGTTTTTGGCGGCATTTGGGGATTTTGGGGTGTGTTTTTTGCGATCCCGTTGGCCACGGTTGCAGATGTTGTAATGCGTGCGTGGCCGAGAGCATGACAATCTAAAATGGTCCATTTTGGCTATTTTTGCACAAAAAAGATCATAACACCGTAAAACCATTGGGCCGTCACGGGATCGAACCGTGGACCTACTGATTAAGAGTCAGCTGCTCTACCAACTGAGCTAACGGCCCAAACGAACGCCATAGTATCAAATTATTTTGTCGTCTGTCACAAAACTGTCACATTATTTTGCTATACTCTGCTGTCGCAAAAATCAAAAGAGTCACTGATGAATAATTCTGCTGTAGTAAATGTCGAAGAAGTTAAATTAAGCAAGTTCCATGCAAAAATGGTTTTAACAGCGGGCATTGGATTTTTTACAGATGCTTATGATCTTTTTGTGATCGGTATCGTCACCAGTATTTTGGGGCCGATATGGCATTTCTCAACATTTGATATTGCGCTATTAAATGGCTCAGCATTAGCAGCCGCCGCATTAGGCGCATTGTGTTTTAGCTTTTTCTCGGATCGTTATGGCCGTAAAAAGTTATACGGTTTTGAAGTGTTAATTTTATTTTTTGGCGCGATATTGTCGGCGTTTGCCACGAATTTTGTTTTTTTATTAATTTCACGCGTGATTGTTGGATTTGGTATTGGCGGCGATTATCCGTCGAGTGCCGTTGTGATGAGTGAAAATTCAACCCGTAAAAATCGTGGATTTTTGGTGTTATTGGTATTTGCGATGCAAGCGGTGGGATTTGTGGCGGGCCCCTTTTTGGCATCTTTGTTATTGGCAACGCATATCCCACATGCAATTATTTGGCGGATTTTGTTAGGTTTGGGTGCCATTCCTGCGGCATCTGTTTTTTATTTGCGCCGTAATATTCAAGAATCGGCACATTATGTGCAAAGCAAACAATCAGCCCCTATTGAGGTAAGTCGTGTCGTGCGTGATATCGCATTACCAAAAGAAGGTGTAAGTGCATATGACAAACAACCCAACCATCCTTCATTGTTGACCAAGAAATGGTTTTTATATTTATTAGGCACAGCAGGTGCGTGGTTTTTATTTGATATTGCGTTTTATGGCAACGCGGTTTCATCGGTGATGATTATCAATGCGATTCATCCGAACGCTTCTTTGTTAGCGCACACATTAATTGCTGGGTTTATATTTTTAATATTTGCAGTGCCTGGTTATGCCTTGGCGGCAAAATATGTCGATAAAATAGGGCGAAAACCGCTGCAATATTTGGGGTTTTTTATGATGGCGTTGACGTATGGGTTGATTGCTCTCATTCCTAATTTAGAACATTTAATTCCCTTGTTAATCGGATTGTTTGGCGTGAGCTTTTTCTTTTCAAATTTTGGACCTAACACAACGACGTTTTTAATTCCTTCGGAAATTTATCCTGCGAGTATTCGTGCACGTGCGCATGGTATCTCTGCTGCGGTTGGAAAAGTGGGTGCGTTTTTGGGCGTATTTGTATTGCCGTTTTTGCTAAAAAAAATCGGTGTTTATTCGATGATGGGTGTGATGGGCATTGTCTCGTTTCTCGGCATTTTTGTGACGATGCTGTTGCCGGAGATGAAGAATAAATCGTTGTCGGAAACGGAGCATTAAACCACGCACACCCTGCCGGGTGTGCTTCCGTAGCGCTTCGACTCGGCACCGTGCTTATACGAAGATCTACAGAAGCACACCCGGCAGGGTGTGCGTTTTGCAGCAAACCTGAGTTACTCAAATCTCCGCAATAACTCATCTATCATCTGAATACGCACTTCCGGTTTATCAGACACCGTTTTAAATCGCAACGTATTTTTACCCATCAATTGATATGTTTTATGTTGCTTCTGGATGAGCTCGATAATAATGGCGGGATTAATATTGGGTTTGTCATTAAATTGAATATAACCAAACAATTTATTTACATCGATTTTATGTACACCCAATTTTTTCGCACGAATTTTTATGTGCGCACAATCAAATAAATGTTGCGCAGGTTCTGGTAATAATCCAAAGCGATCAATAATTTCTGATTTCATAGTTTGAATGGCGTCTGCGTTGTCGCAGGTTGATAATCGTTTGTATAATGTCAAACGCGCATGCACATCATGAATATAATTTTCGGGAAATAGCGCACAAATATGTAAATCAATCTCAGGACCTTTGTCTTTTGCAAACGTATCAGGCGGTGTTTTACCTGATTTTAAAGCCTTAACTGTTTCATCGAGTAACTCCATATACAGCGAAAATCCAATCGCTTCCATATGACCACTTTGTGATTCACCGAGCAATTCACCCGCACCGCGAATTTCTAAATCATGTGTCGCTAACTGAAAACCCACGCCCAAATCTTCTAATTCAGAAATCGCATCCAATCGTCTTTGCGCATCAGCTGTTAATGCTTTTTTATTACGAACCAATAAATACGCATACGCTTGGTGATGTGAACGTCCCACACGTCCGCGAATTTGATGCAGTTGTGCTAATCCAAATTGATTCGCATTGTTAATAATAATCGTATTAGCAGAGGGAATATCAATACCAGATTCAATAATCGTTGATGCAACCAATACTTGAAAACGCTGATGATAAAAATCCGCCATTGTTTTTTCAAGCGCTTTTTCAGGCATTTGTCCGTGTGCAAAGGTGAATGTCGCTTCAGGCACAATCTCACGTAATTTTTCAATCATGGTGGGCATGTTATCAACGTCATTATGCAGAAAATACACCTGACCACCGCGCATCGTTTCACGCAAAATGGCTTCACGAATTAATACAGGATCAAATTCATGGACAAATGTTTTAATCGATAATCGTCGCAGCGGTGGTGTTGCAATGATCGATAAATCGCGCATACCTGTCATGGATAAATTCAGTGTGCGCGGAATAGGCGTTGCCGTTAATGTTAAAATATCAATATGTGCGCGCAACGTTTTCATTTTTTCTTTTTGCGCCACACCAAAGCGATGTTCTTCATCAACAATTAATAATCCCAAATCTTTATAGTGTATTTGATTGTTGAGCAAACGGTGTGTGCCGATAACAATATCCAGTTGGCCTGTTTTTAATTTTTCTATGGTTTCGTTTTGATTTTTGGTTGACTGTAAACGTGATAAAACCCCTATTTTTATAGGGAAATCTGAAAATCGATCTTGAAAATTTTGTGCATGTTGATTGGCCAGCAATGTTGTAGGGACGAGGACAACCACTTGTTTGCCACCCATAACCGCTAAAAATGCGGCTTGCATTGCCACTTCTGTTTTTCCAAAACCCACATCACCACACACCAATCGATCCATGCATTTTGTTTTTGTCATATCGGTAATAACAGCATCAATCGCTGTGCGCTGATCAATGGTTTCTTCGAAGGGAAATGCATTTCGAAAAGCAAAGTAATCCTCATTCGGTTTTGGAAACGCAAAGCCAGTAGACGCTTCACGTTCTGCATAAATTTTTAATAATTCTGCAGCCACATCACGAATTTGTTTGGCTGCTTTTTGTTTGGCTTTTTCCCAATGGTTGGTGCCCAATTTATTAAGCACCACATTATCGCTATGCGATGTGGCGTAACGACTAATCACATGTAACGCATTAATTGGCACATAAACGCGGTCTTTATCGGCATATTCAAGGGTGACATATTCTGATTCAATACCATCGGTTACGATTTTTTCAAGACCAATATATTTTCCGACACCATGATCAATGTGCACAACGGGTGAACCGGTTTGCAATTCCACTAAGCTGCGAATAATCGTATCAGGATCTTGTGCGCGTTTTTTTGTGCGGCGCGTGGGAATGTGCGTGTGACCAAATAATTGTGTTTCCGTGATAATAATGATTTCGCTTGAATATAATGCGTCGCTGATCGGTGCGATAGTTAATGCTATTTTGTCATCGCTATTTATAAATGTTTCCCAGTTTTCCGTTAACGCAATATCCACATGATGTCGTTTTAATAAATCCAAAATAATTTCACGACGCCCCGTGGATTCAGCACAAATTAATATTTTTCCTGATTGTGATGCGATAAATTTTTGTAAATTCTCAATCGGATTTTTGGCGCGATGGTCAACGGTGAGATCTTCGTGAAGATTATATTTCTCGCGTCTCCCCGCTTCAGTTTCAATTTTAATTTGCGTAAAAGATTTTAATTTTGAAAAAACTTCTGGCACTGGAATAAATACTGCTTCAGGTTCACAAAGCGGGCGTGTTGTATCAACATTTAATTGCGCATACCGCGTTTTAACTTCATTCCAAAATGTATTGGCTTGTTCATAATTTTTTTGAGATCCGAGGAATGTAGTATCAACGGGACAATAATCAAAAAATGTCGCGCAATGTTCGTAAAATAACGGTAAATAATATTCAATACCACCGATCGGTTGCGCTTTTGAAATATGCTGATATACCGGTGATTCCGCAGGATTGCCGGGAAATTTCGCGCGCCATTGTGTTCGAAAATACGTAATAGCATCTTGTGTGAGTGGATATTCATGCGCAGGCAATAATTGAATCGATTCTGTTTTTTCAATGGATTTTTGTGTGTCGATGTCAAACGTGCGAATGCTTTCAATCTCGTTATCAAATAATTCAATACGAAAAGGTATTTCACTACCCATCGGAAAAATATCAATGATCGCACCACGCACGGCAAATTCACCATGTTGAATCACTTGTTCGACATGACGATAACCCGCTTCAATTAATTCTTTTTGAATTGATGATAGGTTTAAATGATTACCTATTTTCCAATCAAATCGATGCCCGGTTATAAATGCAGGCGGCGGCAAGCGATGCATCAATGTTGAAAGTGCGGTGATGACAATGCCATTTTTTAAATGGGGCAATTGCGACAGAATATGTAATCGTTCTGACGTTAAATCTTCATGCGGTGAAAAATGATCATAGGGTAACGTTTCGCGATCAGGGAAAAAATAAATGGGCGTGCTCGTGTTTGCTAAAAAAAACTGTAATTCTTGAAAACATTTTTCTGCGGCGTGTACATCCGTTGTTATGACCACGATCGGTTTGTGTTGTGCTTGCGCTAAACTCGCGATACTTAAACTGATCGCAGCGCCTGATAATCCTTCCCATATCACTTGATTATCATGATCTTTAGGAAGTGGGGGATGGAATGGATTAATGTGCATGATAGGCTCGCAGAAAAACAGCAGATTCTAGCGAGAAATGCGGGTATATTCCAGAGCGCAGGCGATATGGCTCGCCTGCGAGATTGTCTGGTGTCACATGAAGGGCCGCCACCCGCAGCAGCCGCGTACTTCTTCTTTTTCGGGTCTTGATCCAATGGTCGGCTTAGATGTAGGTGTGGATGCGGCAGGTACAGGAGCAGACATCAGACGATTCCGATTGCTCGCCGTCGGACTGCCTGTCGGCGTTTGTGTCTTTGTTGTTACTACTGTTTCTTCTCTTTGAGCCTGAACTGCTGTAACTTGAGCTGCTGCTTCCTGTCTTTCACTTTCTTCTCGTATAGCTTGAGCTGCTGCTGCTGCCTGTCTTTCACTTTCTTCTCGTATAGCTTGAGCTGCTGCTGCCTCTGCTAATTGCGCTGGATGGTCTACTAGTATCAAATTTTTCCTAACGAAATTTTCGCGTTTTATTCTCTCTTCTCTGAATGTTGATTCGTTGGCTTCAAACTGTTCTCTCTGTTCTCTTCTTTCTTCTTCTGTTGGCGAATGACGAGACATAATATCAATCCTTTGTTATTAGTCATTAAATCCTTCACTTTAAAATCTAGAGAAATACCTTGCTAGTGTCAATGGAATTATTTGAGCCCAGCTTCCAATACTATTTTGTCAGCGCCGATCAGGGGAATAATGCGTTGCAGTACCGCTGTCATAACGCCGTCTTCAGCGTGTGTAATAAATTTCATTTTTCGATCTGTCCATGAGACTGTTTGAATCATAGTGGTAACAACAACAGATGTTTGTTCTAAATTATTGACAGGCACTTCCAATAATTGCTTTCGAATGCTGGTGCTGATTGGACAGCAGATGACAAGATCAAACATTTGATTGTATTTTTTGGGAGATAAAACGAGAGCGGGTCGATATTTTCCTATTTCTTTGCCTTTTACGGGTTCAAAATCAAGCCAAATAATATCGTTTTGATCAGGAATATAATGTTTTTTCATACGTCATATTCCTTGGGTAGCAGTTTTGGCAGTAGATCGTGATATCTGCGAACCGTTTCTTCGTCCACATCCGCTAATAATTCCTCTAAGGTAAACGGCAAAATATCTCGTGCCGTTAATTTTTTTTGGGGGTACACATAAATCCCGCCTGAAGTGACATCGACAGTAACTTGCATATTTTCCTCAAATTTTGGAATGGTTTTTAGGGGGCCTGAAATGCGCAAACCAAGGCTATTTCCCCATTTTTGAATTTTAGCGTGGATTTTCATGGAATTAACCCCGTGTTTTGAAAAAAGTGTGAGGATAATTAAAGTATATACTATGTATACACATTTTTCAACGAATCATCGCGCCACCCAAACAAACCTCACCATCATAAAACACGATAGACTGCCCCGGTGTGATGGCGCGTTGAGGCTCATTGAAAATAACGTGCGCGGTATTATTTTCTAATAATTGAATGGTGCAGGGTTGATCATTTTGGCGGTAACGAATTTTTGCGGTGCACGATAAATTTTGAGGTAGCTTGTTTGCAATCCAATGTATTTTTTCGCAGGTTAATTCCGATAAAAATAATAACGGGTGGTCATGTCCTTGCGCGACAATTAAAATATTATTCGGGATATCTTTGTTAACGACATACCAAGCGGATTCATCGGTATTTTTTATACCGCCAATATTCAAACCTTTTCTTTGTCCTAAAGTATAAAACATCAATCCATCATGTTTTCCAATGGTTTTTCCATCGGGTGTTTTTATTAATCCAGGTTTTGCTAAAATAAAATCCTGCAAAAATGTTTTGAATTTTCGCTCGCCAATAAAACAAATGCCAGTGCTGTCTTTTTTCTTGGCGTTTAAAAGACCTGCTTTTAAGGCAATTTCGCGCACTTGTGGCTTTGTTAATTCACCTAACGGAAATAATACGCGCGATAATTTTTCTTGTGTTAGTGTATATAAAAAATAACTTTGATCTTTATTCTTATCTTTTGCTTTTAATAATTGATGATTATGCTTTTGAATATGATGGCGAACATAATGCCCAGTCGCCAAAAAATCTGCGCCGAGATTTAATGCATGTTTTAAAAACACATCAAATTTAATAAATTGATTGCACCAGATATCGGGATTCGGTGTGCGACCCGCGACAAATTCATCCAGACAATATTGAAAAACATTATCCCAATAGTCTTTTGAAAAATTCACGATGTGAAACGGAATGTGTAAATGATCGCATACATTTTTTGCATCCGTCATGTCCTGTTCGGCACTGCAATAAGGATCGTCTTTTTCCGCCATCCAGTTTTGCATATAAATGCCAGAGACATCGTAGCCTTGTTCTTTCAACAAAAGAGCAGTGACTGCAGAATCTACGCCGCCGGATAATCCGACGATAATTTTGGTGTTTTGCGGTGTTTTCATGGCGTTCAGTATACGGAATAGAATGAAAAAAAACACTCATTGTGCTGGATGTTAGGCTCACTACAAAACGCACATCCTTTTATAACCACTTGAATTAATATCATTGTTGTAAAGACGCGATTCAGTCTTTCGTAGAGACGTCGATTTATCGCGTCTCAAATGCATGATTATCATCGGTGTTTGTAAATGCGCTGACATCTGAGTAAGTATTATTGACTATACGGCGAGGTAATTCTGAGATTTGAGACGCGATAAATCGACGTCTCTACGAAGTTCACGACAATTCAAAATTTATGGGGATACTTCAGCCCGGTAGGGTGCGCGTGAAACGTGGCACCATTTCTTACAAAAACGCTGCCACAACACCAGCAATAAATCCAAATAAATGGCCTTCCCACGAAATTTGCTTATCTTTTTGCGGCAGCAAACTTGAAAAGAGTCCTGCAAAATAATAAATACAGGCAATGCCGACAATGACTGATTGATAATTCGGCTTATGATAAATACCGATTAAAATAAATCCCAAATAACCCATGATTAAACTGCTCGCGCCGATGTGTATACCTTTGCGCGCAAAAGCCCAAATCAGCAATCCCGATAAAATAATAATAATCACCGATACTTTAAAAAATATTTTTTCACCCTGCAATAAAATTAAATTAGAAAAAATAAACAGCGGCACCATGTTAAAAATTAAATGTGATAAATTGCCATGTAAAAAGGGCGAAAAGGGGATTCCGATCCAGCCAAACATTTTTCTGGGCCAGATACCTAAAATATTTAAACGGTATCGCAGGATAAAATTGATGATTTGAATGGCAAATAATAATGCGATAAAGCCAACAGTGAGAGGTAGATGCGCTCTTAATTGATCTAAAGAGTGAGATAATGATCGTAAAAAAGAATCCATGCATATCCTTTGGAGTGTTATTTGAAAATAAACCAACTACGCCACCGCTCGTTTTTGTCATATAGTTTAGAAGCCGAGCGTTAGCGAATGCGAAAGCCTGTAAAACAATCACTCTTCGACCAACCTTTCGCATTCGCTAACGCTCGGCTTCTGAACTATATAGCCAGCAGAAACGTTACGCTCAGTGATTCTTTGATTTTTGTAAGCAATGACAAAAAACTGCGAAATCAAGTTTATATAATCATTCTTTCCAATATATTTTCATACAAATCCGTTAATTTTTCCAAATCATCCAGATCTGTATTTTCATCGACGTGATGAATGCTTTCATTACGCAAACCAAGCTCAACAACTTCAGTGCCCATCGGCGCAATAAATCTGCCATCGGATGTGCCGCCCGTGGTATTGGGTACTGTTGTAATGTTACATAAGTTCTCTATCGCTTCACAGCATGCTTTTGTTAATAAACCTTCCTTGCTGTGAAATGGTTGACTAGAGTCATTCCAATGAATCGTATATTGCAATTGATGATCATCAAACACTTGCGCCGTGCGTTTTTGTAACGATTCTGCCGTGCTTTCAGGACAATAACGAAAATTAAAACGCGCCGTTAATGAACCGGGAATAATATTATTTGCGCCGGTATCAGCATTAATATTATAAATTTGAAAACTCGTGGGTGAAAATAATGCGTTGCCTTGATCCCATTCTATTTTTGTTAAGTGATCCAATGCTTGAAAACTGCGATGAATGGGATTAATTGCTAAGTGGGGATAGGCAATATGCCCTTGTTTTCCATAGACGGTGAGCTCACCATGCAATGATCCACGACGACCCACTTTAATCACATCGCCTAATTGTTTATTGCTACTGGCCTCACCGACCAAACAATAATGAATCGTCATATTATTTTTTTGACAATACTCGACAATTTTTTTGGTGCCATCTAATGCATTGCCTTCTTCATCACTCGTGATTAAAAAGCCTATTTTTCCTGTGTGATTAGGATGATTTTTTATAAAACGTTCGGTGGCAACAATCATTGCCGCGAGTGCGGTTTTCATGTCAGCCGCACCACGACCATATAATTTTTCATCGCGAATTGTCGCTTCAAAAGGGGGTGAATGCCATTCGCTGATATCACCGGGTGGCACTACATCTGTGTGACCTGAAAAAGCAAAACATTTTTTGTCATCATGACCGCGAATGGCAAAAAAATTACTGACGCCATTGGAATTTAATAATGTGATCTGAAAACCGATTTTTTCTAATCGGTCAATTAATAATTTTTGACAACCATTATCGTTGGGTGTGATAGATGCGATGTTGATGAGTTGTTTTGCCAGCAAGAGTGTGTTAGACATTATCTTATCCGTTATTATGGTATCTATTATCGAAAAATGGGCAGAAAAGTTTAAAATTTAAAAGAGAAACAAACAAGTTAAATATTTATGTAATATGTACTTGTATCAAAAAGGAGTCGGAATATGTGACAGACTGCAAGGGTTATTCTCTTTCAGAAAAAGATGTTAATGTCATGGTTTGATTATGCAAATCACAATTCCCTTTTGCGTAAGGTGATAACTCACCGTAGGAATAAAACCCCACCATTTTTGTGTCCTTTGGAAATATATTTAAAACGCTATCCGTTTCTTCTTCTGTGCGTTCACCCAATAATAATTTTCTACCGACACAACTCACTGCAACAATTAAAATAGGTCCGGTATTTTCTTTGAGTAATCCATTTGATTCCAGCACCAATTTTCCAGCCTCTGTTGCGCCCGTTATTAAACGATCGAAATTAGCCCGCATTAATTGGGCTAAATAACCTTGTGGCATATCACCTGCAAATATTAAGGCACTTTCTTTTTCATCTATACCGAGAATGGTGCGCACCAATCGCTTTGTATCTGAAGCATCCTTTCGAATTGCTAATGGAAATAATAATCCGCTTGCAGGTAAATCCGTAGATTTATCACCAAGATATTCTTTATATAATTCTAAAGCTGGTTTTCCATCGAGCTCATATAGAATATTATTTTTTGAACGTGTGATATGACGCTCTACACCAAAAATATCCCAACCGCCTTTAGATCCATGGCCCAATTGAATATGGTCTCCGTAAAATCCCACTGAAACCACCTTGCCTGAATAGAAATTACCATTTTCAATTATCTGTGTTTCTCTAAATCGAGCGCCGTCACCCGCTAAACCACCTGTTATGACAACTTGATCACGACAAATCGAATTTAAGCCTTTTACCAATTCAGATCCGTTAATTTTTAATCCTTCTGACAAAACAAAAATACCCGCTAACTTTTCTCCATTTAATTTTTGTGCAATTTCTTCTCCTGCTTTAAAACTTTCTGTCGTGTCATTTGCAGTGCTTATAATTAATTTGATTGTTGTTTTTTCAAATTTAATAATAGCAACGGAAATACTATTATCTGAAACAGTGGGGCCATAAATTTCACCAGCAGTGGAGCAACCGATTATTTTTGATTCTGGATAATGTTTTGAAAGTTCTTTAATCTGAGTAGGGTCTTTGAAAAATTGAGGCGCACAAAACAAAAAGATTAATGTATTTTCGGAGTCAAGATCAGGAAAAACAGGTTTTGACCAACCTGTTTCTGGCAGGTACTGCAATGTTTCTACTTGCATAATCAATACTCCTTCCTTGTATTTTAGCCTTAGTATAACGTAAAAAAACGGGGTATGTTATGTTGAGAGATATGTTATGTTAAATAGAGTAGTGTTAAAGATTTCAATTGAGGCTATCTTCTGCAGCAACATCAAAACGACATGACATCTTCCTGAATATTTTTCTTGTTGACGTGTGCATTACTGCAACGTATTATTCATTTCTTTCGGGGTATAGCGCAGTCTGGTAGCGCGCCTGCTTTGGGAGCAGGATGTCGAGAGTTCGAATCCCTCTACCCCGATTATTGAATGTAAAGACTGATCTCGGCAATTCTCCGCGAAATGAGAATCTAAGAGAATTTTCAGTTTTGAGGTGAGATTGAATGATAATTTGGTAAGAAAAACGGAGCATACACGCAGTATGTGAGCATTTTCTTATCAAATTATCATCCAAGATCACCCAAAAATGGAAATTCCTGTGTTCAGAATTGCTGGACCGACCTGCGCCCGTAGCTCATCCGGATAGAGCACCGGCCTTCTAAGCCGGGGGTAACAGGTTCGAGTCCTGTCGGGCGCACATTCAAAACAGGTATCATGGTGGACGTAGCTCAGTTGGTAGAGCCCCGGACTGTGACTCTGGTCGTCGTGGGTTCGAATCCCATCGTCCACCCCTCATTTTTGCTTGTGATATAATTGTTTTTTATCCGGAATTCATGTTTACAAGGACGTCTCATGCTTCGCAAGGACTCAGCCTCCATCGAGCTGAATAACGCAGGTGATAGTATGCTGCTGAAGGGCAGCTGGTTGAATAACCAACTGCATGATGCAGATGCATGGTACCAACAGTTCAGCGCTCATCACAAAATCCCTAAAATAAAAACGATTGATGCCAGTAAAATTACTGCAATGGATACTGCAGGCGCATTTTTATTTTATTCCCTTCAGCAAAAATTATTAAAGACAAATCCCGCCATCACCATTTCTGGATTACAGGAAAAATTTCAATCGGTTTTGAAAGTGGTTGCGAATGAATCGGCAAAAATTGAAAAAGTAGCGCTAACGCCGCCACATTATAATTTATTTTATCGCGTTGGAAAAAGTACTGTTGAAAATTACCAACATATGTTGTTCGCGTTTGCTTTTTTAGGCGAAGTATTTGTGCGCCTTTTTGAAATGATCACCAATCCCGTTCGTTTACAACTGCGCTCAATGATTTATGAAATTGAAGTGGGCGGTTATGGCGCACTGCCGATTATTGCCGTCATGATGCTTTTGATCGGCGTGGTGGTTGCTTATCAATTGGGTGTGCAATTGCGAGTGTATGGTGCCGATGTTTATATCGTCGATTTATCGGGCGTATCGATTTTACGTGAATTTTCACCACTGATTTGCTCAGTCATTATTGCAGGACGTACCAGCACATCTTTTGCAGCTTTAATTGGAACCATGAAAGTGAATGAAGAAGTAGACGCGCTACGCACAATGGGTTTATCACCAATTGAACGTTTGGTGTTGCCCAAGATATTAGGATTGTTAATTGCATTGCCATTACTTGTCGTGTGGGGTGATATTTTTGGTGTTTTTGGCAGTATGATCATTTCAAAAAGTATGATAGGTATTGGTTTTCACGCATTTTTAGAGCGTTTTAAAGAAACAGTCGCTATTAAACATTTTTATTTGGGTCTCGTAAAAACACCGGTATTTGCATTAATTATCGCAGGTATTGGTTGTTATCAGGGATTGCAAGCATCAGGTAGCGCACAAAGTGTGGGTGAAAGAACAACAAAAGCAGCTGTGCAAGCGATATTTATGATTATTTTGGCGGATGGATTGTTTTCTATTTTGTTTAATTGGATGGATTTGTAGAGACGCGATTTATCGCGTCTCATAGTTTATCGCGTCTCATAGCTTATCGCGTCTCATGGATTATTATGAACTCCGAATCAATCATAGAAGTACAACATCTCAAAAATTACCTCGGTGGAAAATGGGTCCACCAAGATATTAATTTTTCGATAAAACAAGGCGAAATTGTTGCCATTATTGGTGGCAGTGGTTGTGGAAAAACGACTTTATTGCGCAGTATTTTGCAATTAATGACACCGACTTCCGGCGCTATTTCTGTTTTTGGTATTAACGTGATGACCGCGAATGAAGCGCAATTATTATCTGTGCAAAAACGATGGAGTGTGATGTTTCAAGGCGGCGCATTATTCAGTTCGTTGACAGTTTTTGAAAATGTGATGTATGTGTTAAATGAATACTCCACGCTATCATTACAAGCTAAAAAAAAATTGGCGAGATTAAAAATTGGGTTGAGTGGATTGGAACCAGAGGCGGCTTTTAAATATCCTGCTGAGTTAAGTGGCGGCATGAAAAAACGTGCCGCATTGGCGCGTGCGATTGCACTGGATCCCGAATTAATTTTTTTAGATGAACCGACCACGGGATTAGATCCAAAAAGTGCCAGCGATTTGGATGAATTAATACTGGATATGCGCAAAAATTTAGGATTAACTTTCGTTATGGTGACACACGATCTGGAATCGTTGCGTTATGTGCCTGATCGAGTCCTTTTTTTAGGTGAAGGAAAAGTGCTGGCAGATCAAACAATGGAAAAACTCGAGGAAAATAAACATCCCGCCATACGAGATTATTTTAGCGGGCATCGCGGCAAAGAGGTGAGTGATGCAAAGTAAAGTAAATTATACTGCCGTTGGCATTTTTGTAGTTACGCTTAGTTTTTGCCTGGTTATCATGATTATTTGGTTGAGCACGATTGCACATGGCAAAAAATATCATAATTACATGGTGCATATGACTGAAGACGTATCCGGTTTAGCCGTAGAAAGCCCTGTGCGTTTTAATGGCGTAAAAGTGGGATATGTAAAATCGGTTCACCTAGATCCCAGTAGGCCAAAATTAGTGAAGATCATTTTGGCAATTGAAGAAGGCACGCCCATTTCAACAAGCACCTATGCGGTTTTGAATATGCAGGGTGTGACCGGCGTTGTGTATGTCAATTTAAAAGCGGGAACAGAAGATGCGCCACCACTTTTAGCGTTGCCAGGACAACCATTGCCAATCATTCCATCCAAACCCTCATTTTTAACGCAATTAAGTGAATCATTGCCAGAAGTAGCGGAGCAAATTAAGCGGTTAAGTGTTAGCATTGGAAAAGTGTTGGATGAGCAAAATCAGAAATCAATCAAGGCATCATTAAAAAATATTTCGGCAGTGACTCAGGCATTGTCGAATAATTCTGAAAATTTCTCTCAAGCATTACATTCTATGAGTAGTACATTGTATAGCGTGAATCAATTTACCACTGAACTGCAAAAGAATCCAAGTATGCTGGTCAGAGGAAAACAACCGGCCAGGAAAGGACCAGGGGAGTGAAGGAGTTATAATGAAAGCGATAATCGTTATTTTATTTCTGAGTATCATTTTATCGAGTTGCTCTTTATCGCCGATAAAAACAGCGTACGTCTCAACGTACACCATTACAAATCACGTTAAAAAAATAGGTCGTTCGCGCCATGCATTATCTCACAAAACTTTATTTGTGACTGAGCCGACAGCTTCGCCAGGATACGGATCGTCACAAATGATATATGAAATCACCCCTTATCAATTAGAGCCATTTAGTGATCATGCTTGGGTTGCGCCGCCTGCAGAATTATTGTTGCCACTCATTGCAAATCAACTGCGCGCAACACATTATTTTCATGCAGTTGTTACCTCTCCTTTTGTAGGTGGTACGGATTATCAACTCAGTACGCGTTTATTAGTACTGCAGCAAGAATTTTTGCGACCACAAAGTGTGGTGCGATTAGAAATGGAAGTGACATTAATTAATACGGTAACGGGACAAGTGGTGACGAATCGTGTTTTTGAAACGGTTGTGCCTTGCGCAGAAAATAATCCTTATAGTGGTGTGATGGCAACCAATTTAGCAGCCCATATGATAGTTAATAAAATAGCGCGGTTTGTGGTTCGAAATGTTCGGTAACAGATCACTCTGTAGCTGGAAACGCCACTTTTTGCCGATCTTGCGCGTAAAAATTTTTTAAAAATGCTCACATACTAGCGTGTATGCTCCGCTTTTTAAAAAATTTTTCCACACAACCTCGACAAAAATTGACGTTTTACGTGCTCAAAGTATGGCGCACTGAGCTGTTACAATGTTCGAAGGTCTTAGGAGCGATAACCCCCTTTGAAAAAGGGGGTCGGTTCGCTTTAGCGAACCGGGGGGATTTTAAATCTCCTTAATATAATTGACTTGATTACCACCGCGACTCTGACTCACGCTCAATGCGCGCATCGCCGCACCTAAAAAGCGATCACAGGATATTTCTGTTTCTGATGTTTCTGGAATAGCAACAACACCCAGTGAAATCGTGATTGGTTGGTGTCCCGTAGTATCGTCTGGACGAACCGATAATTTTTCAAGTGTGGCGCGCAAATATTCCGCGGACTTAATTGCTTTTTCTAGATCATTATGAGAAAGCAGAACAACAAATGTATCATTCTCAAGGCGTGCTAAAAAATCCGTTTTTCGACGCAAAGAGGTTTTTAATGCGCTAGCGACTTGTTTTAAGCAATGATCGCCTTTTTGAAGACCAAAATTCTCGTTATAATTTTTAAAATGATCAATATCAATTATGATGATTGAAGTCGAATGATGATAGCGTACCGCGCTGCTCAATTCATTTTGCAGAAGTGTAAAAAAAGATTGTCGATTATTAATGCCTGTCGTCGCGTCAATCAGTGATTGCTGAGCCAATGTTTTTTCTGTTTCTTTATGCGCAGTGATATCGCGACCAATGGCAAATACGTTTTGTTGTTCATCATCGATGTAGCACTTCCAGTCGATATTTCTGATGAGATTATTTTTGGTGCGAAATTCAGTTTCAAATGTCAGTGAATGAACGCCCAGTTTAATTTTTGAGAAAGCTTTGTCAATACCCGGAGCGTCACTTTCCGCATTGACGAAGTTATTGAACGGTTGGTTCGTGATTTCTTCGGGCTTCCAACCAAGAATATACTCAAACGAGGGATTTGCCTGAATAATTTTTTGGGAGGCAACGTCAATCACACAAAATAAATCGATGGGCATATCATAAAAATAATCCTTATGTACTGCTATGAGATCTGAACTCATATGCGTTTCCTTGAGGATGAATTATCCCATTGATTTACTTTGAGTATAAAGCATGTGGGTCCGTTTGCAAATCAGTAAAGTACTTGTGAAATTTGCAGATATGGTGTTCAATAGTCGGCTTTCATTGGCGAGAGTGGCGGAATTGGTAGACGCACTGGATTTAGGTTCCAGCGGGGTAACCCGTGAGAGTTCGAGTCTCTCCTCTCGTACTTCATACATAACACAAAGGTTGATATTTACATGACGGCAAATCAAAGCACCTTAAAGCAATTAGAAGGTCTTAAAAGACAATTGGCTATAACGGTCTTAGCGGATGATCTACGTGTTGCCTATCAAAAAAAGCTTTCTGAGGTAGCTAACAAGGCACATATTAAGGGGTATCGTCCCGGAAAAGTGCCAGCCAATGTGGTTGAGCAAAAATTTGGTCGTGGATTATTGCATGAAAGTGCTGCTGAACTTATAGATTCAACGTTTCAAGCACAAATACAAGCACAAAAAATTAAATTGGCTGGAACGCCGCACGTTGATTTTGATCATGAGGCGTTAAAACTCGGTGAATCTTTTCATTACACAGCGCATTTTGAAGTGTATCCCGATGTACAATTAAAAGATCTTACTGATGTTGAAATCGAATCGGCATCCGGTGAAGTGACTGATGAAGACGTCAACGGTATGTTGATCCAATTGCGTACACAACACGCAGAATGGGTGACGGTTGATCGTGCATCAAAACTTGGCGATCGCATTAAAATTGATTTTGAAGGCGAAATTGATGGTAAGCCATTAGAACAAGGCAGCGCCACAGGTTCGTGGTTGGAGCTGGGTTCGCATACCATGATTCCAGGGTTTGAAGAAGGTTTGATCGGTTGTAAAAAAGACGAGAAAAAAACACTCAATATCGCATTTCCAGCGGAATACCATGTTGAAACACTGCGCGGAAAACCAGTGACTTTCGCGGTCATTGTTCATGAAGTACAAGAACCTAAACTACCCCCTTTAGATGATGCATTTGCGAAAAAAATAGGTGTTGCAGATGGGCTTGATGCATTAAAAACGCAAGTCAAAGAAAAAATGCAATCTGAATTAAATGAGGCTGCGAAAGCGTCAGTAAAGCGCATTGTGCTTGATAAGCTTATGGCGTTAAATCCGATTGAAGTGCCAACGCCGTTAATAGATGCTGAAATTAAACATTTGCAAGAAATGACCCGCCAACAAATTCGCCAATATCGCCGTGAATTATCCGATGCTGATATTAAAAATTTTCCACTGGCGCGTGAACCATATGTTGAAGATGCTAAAAAACGTGTGATTTTAGGTTTATTGTTAGCAGAAGTGATTCAAGATGCTAAAATCCAAGTGGATCAGAAAAAAGTGCAAGCCCGTTTAAAAGAAATGGCGGCACGTTATGGTAGCGTTGATGAAATTCTGCCGATTATTTTAAAAAATAGGCAGATGGTGTCGGATGTTGAGGCATATGTGTTGGAAGAGCAAGCGATCGACATATTGCTTTCTAAGGCACGTGTTGTTGAAACAAAAAAAAGCTATGATGCTATTATGAATGAGAAAGTGTGAGTAAGGAGATCCAAATGAGCGAATTCCATAACACCCTCGTCCCCATGGTCATTGAACAAAGTGGTCGCGGCGAACGTGCCTACGATATTTACTCGCGATTATTGAAAGACCGCATTATTTTTTTAGTGGGTCCTGTTGAAGAAAATATGGCAAATCTCGTGATTGCACAGATGCTTTTTTTGGAATCTGAAAATCCAGAAAAAGATATTTCATTGTACATTAATTCTCCTGGCGGCGTTGTAACAGCGGGCATGGCGATCTACGATACGATGCAATTTATTAAGCCAGATGTGCGTACCCTGTGTGTTGGCATGGCTGCGAGTGCGGCGGCATTGTTACTTACATCGGGTGCTAAGGGTAAGCGTCATTGCTTGCCAAATTCTACAGTCATGATCCATCAAGTTTTAGGTGGTTATCAAGGTCAAGGAACTGATATTCAAATTCATGCCAAAGAAACCCAGCGTGTGAGTGATATGATATCGCAGGTTCTCGCAAAACATACCGGTCAATCGTTAGAGCGAATTCATGCTGACACGAATCGTGATAATTTTATGTCGGCGCAACAAGCGAAAGATTATGGTTTAATTGATTCGATTTATGTTGAGCGCGGGAAAGAGATGTAATTGAAACCGATAACCGATAACCGATAACCGATAACCGATAACTGATTACGGATAACTTCCCAATGGCTGAAAACAAAACCCCTAATAAAAATGAAATTTTATATTGTTCTTTTTGCGGAAAAAGTCAGCACGAAGTAAAAAAACTCATTGCAGGTCCTTCTGTATTTGTTTGCAATGAATGCGTGAATTTGTGCAATGATATTATCCGCGAAGAAGAATTATCGGACGTTGCTTCGTCCGATAAAAGTTATTTGCCGAGCCCCAAAGAATTGCATGCGCAATTAGATCAATATGTCGTTGGTCAAACGGATGCTAAAAAAATATTGTCTGTCGCCGTTTATAATCATTACAAACGTCTGCATCACCGCGCATCAAACGATGATGTGGAATTAACAAAAAGTAATATTTTATTTATTGGACCAACCGGTTCTGGAAAAACATTATTGGCGCAAACACTGGCGCGTATTTTAAATGTGCCGTTTGCTATTGCCGATGCCACCACATTAACAGAAGCGGGTTATGTCGGTGAAGATGTTGAAAATATCGTGCAAAAATTATTGCAAAAATGTAATTACGATGTTGCGAAAGCGCAAACGGGTATTATTTACATCGATGAAATTGATAAAATTGCGCGTAAATCTGATAGCCCTTCATTAACACGCGATGTATCGGGCGAAGGCGTGCAACAAGCATTATTGAAATTAATTGAGGGTACGGTTGCAGCGATTCCGCCACAAGGGGGGCGCAAACATCCACAGCAAGAATATTTGCAAGTAGATACCACCAATATTTTATTTATCTGCGGTGGTGCATTTGCAGATCTGGACAAAATTGTGCAGCAACGTACCGATGAAAGTGGTATTGGTTTTGCAGCAGCAGTAAAAATCAAAGAAAGAATAACGACAAATAACATTATTAAAAAAGTTGAAAATCAGGATCTAATCAAATACGGCTTAATTCCTGAATTTGTGGGACGTTTGCCGGTGATTTCAGTATTGGATGAATTGGATGAAGCGGCATTGCTTGCTATTTTGACACAGCCGAAAAATGCACTCACAAAGCAGTACAAGAAATTATTTGAACTCGAAGGTGTTCATATTGAGTTTCGTGAAGATGCATTGCATGAAATTGCAAAATTGGCCATTGATCGAAAATCCGGTGCACGTGGTTTACGATCGATTGTGGAACACGCATTGTTGGAAGCGATGTATGAGATTCCGTCGATGGTTGGATTAAAACAAGTCATCATTGATAAAAATGTGATTAAAGAAAAAACGAAACCGTTGTATATTTACGAAGGTGATGAGAAGAAGATAGTGTAGAGACGTCAATTTATCGCGTTTCAAAATCAAGGAGATCAACCATGTCTAAAAAAAAGAATCTTATCGCCAACGATCTTCTCACATTACCCCTCATCCCCCTGCGCGATGTCGTGATTTATCCGCACATGGTCATTCCGTTATTTGTCGGTCGCGCTGAGTCGATTAAAGCGCTTGAATTTGCAATGAGCAAGGACAAGCAAGTGGCTTTGGTTGCGCAAAAGAATGCATCCATTGATTCACCGACTGATGCAGATTTATTTTCTGTAGGCACGATCGCCACTATTTTACAAATGCTCAGATTGCCTGATGGCACCGTTAAAGTATTGGTTGAAGGTATTTCGCGTGCGCGCGTCACCGCATTTTTAAATATCACAGATGACGCGCCATTTATGCGTGTACAATGTGATGTTTATCACGAACTCGAAGTCGCTGAAGACCCCGAAATTGTGGTGGCTCAGCGCAATATTACTGCGCAATTTGAGCAATTGGTAAAAGTGAATAAAAAAATTCCGCCTGAATTAATCACATCGGTTCGTAATATAAAAATACCCGCGCATTTTTCAGATACGGTCGCTGCACACTTAACGGTGAGCATAGATTCTAGACAGAAAATTTTAGAAACATTTGATGTTAAAAAACGCTTGCTTTTATTACGCGATTTGATTGCGCAGGAACTTGAATTAATCGAAGTAGAAAAAAATGTGCAAGGACGCGTGAAGCAGCAAGTTGAAAAAAGTCAAAGACAATATTATTTAAGTGAAAAATTAAAAGCGATTCAGCAAGAGCTGGGTGATCTTGAAGAAGGTACGCCAGCAGATGAATTAAAACAAATCGAAAAAAATATTGAAAATGCAGGAATGCCGAAAGAGGCAAAGGACAAAGCAAAATCTGAATTGTCAAAATTACGTATGATGCCACCCATGTCGGCAGAAGCCACTGTCAGTCGTAATTTTTTAGAAGCATTATTGCAAGTGCCGTGGAAAGAAACGTCGAAGATCAACATGGATCTAACAGCGGCCGAAAAAATGCTGGAAGCAGATCATTATGGATTAAAAGAAGTTAAAGAGCGCATTCTTGAATATTTAGCGGTGCAATTGCGTGTCAAAAAATTAAAAGGTCCTATTTTATGCTTGGTAGGTCCGCCGGGTGTTGGTAAAACATCTCTCGGACAATCTATCGCGAACGCCACAGGCCGTGTATTTGCGCGTATATCGCTTGGCGGGATTCGTGATGAAGCAGAAATTCGTGGTCACCGTCGCACCTACATTGGTGCAATGCCCGGAAAGATTATTCAACGTATGATGCGCGCCAAAGTACGTAATCCGCTTTTTATGTTAGACGAAGTCGATAAAATGGCCGTTGATTTTCGTGGCGATCCTGCGTCTGCATTATTGGAAGTATTAGATCCTGAGCAAAATAATAAATTTAACGATCATTATTTGGAAGTGGATTATGATTTGTCGGACGTGATGTTTATTGCGACCGCCAATTCTTTAAATATTCCACCCGCATTGTTAGATCGCATGGAAGTGATTCGTTTGCCGGGTTATACCGAAGAAGAAAAATTACATATCGCAAATAATTATTTAATTCCTAGACAAATTGAACAGTCGGGTTTACAAAAAGATGAAATTCATTTTTCTGAAACGGCGATTCGTGAAATTATTCGTTCATATACGCGAGAAGCGGGTGTGCGTAGTTTGGAGAGACAAATTTCGAAAATTTGTCGTAAAATCGTGCGTCTTGTTGTGACCAAAAAAAATAAAAATAAAAAAGTAGAGTGTTATCCGGTCACTGTGCGCAATCTCGAAAAATATTTAGGTGTTATTAAATATCGCTATGGTCTTGCAGAAGAGCGTGATCAAGTAGGGCAAGTGACTGGTCTTGCGTGGACGGAAGTGGGTGGTGAATTATTAACAATCGAAGCGCAAGTGATGGCGGGCAAAGGTAAATTATTACATACCGGCAGCTTGGGTGATGTAATGAAAGAATCCATTAATGCAGCCATGACAGTTGTGCGGAGTCGTGCACCTTTATTTTCTGTTGAAGACACTTATTTTCAAAACAATGATTTTCACGTGCATGTACCTGAAGGCGCAACACCGAAAGATGGACCGAGTGCGGGTATTGGTATGTGTGTTGCGCTGGTTTCTGCGATTACACATATTCCAGTGCATGCAAGCGTTGCAATGACGGGTGAAATCACGTTGCGCGGCGAAGTGTTGCCGATTGGTGGATTAAAAGAAAAATTATTAGCAGCGTTGCGCGGTGGAATTAAAACGGTAATTATTCCACTAGAAAACAAGCGTGATTTAAAAGAAATCCCCAAAGAAGTATTAGAAGTGTTGGATATTCACCCTGTGCGTTGGATTGATCAGGTGTTAGCAATTGCATTAGAACGTCTGCCAACTGAAGTTGCCGCAAAAAAACGCGTATTACCAAAGGCAAAAATCAGTAAAGCAAAACATGCAACGCATTGAGTAAGCGTGGGCGATGGACGGAGCCACGCGTGAAGTTTTCACGCATCGAAAGTAACAACAAAGTGTGATATTTTTTCGTGAAAACGTAACAAGTGGCCGACAAAAAAATGAATCTCCGTGATATTGCCGAAAATGCCTTACAAAAAATAAAATCACTCCGCATAGACGCCGCCGAAATCTCAATCAGCGAAGCCAGTGGATTTTCTGTCTCCGCACGCATGCTTGACGTTGAAACATTGGAACATCACCTCGAAAAAAGTTTTTCGGTTACCGTCTATCACAACCAATGCACCGGTTCTGCATCAAGCTCTGATTTTTCACTCGATTCGCTTTACACAACCATTGAAAAAGCACGTACCATTGCTGATTTTTCAAATCCTGATGAATTTGCAGGATTGGCAGATCCTGCACGATTAGCGAAAACAATCCCTGATTGCGATTTATATCATCCTTGGAATATTTCCACACAAGACGCCATTGCGCTCGCTATTGCATGTGAACAAAAAGCGATGGCATTTGACCCGCGTATTGTTAACTCAGAAGGCGCGAGCGTCAGCACAATCAATGCGCGAAGTATTTATGCTAATACGCTGGGATTTTTAGGTGAACGCCATGGTACTGAGCATGGTATCAGTTGCTGCGTAGTTGCAAGCGATAATAATCAAATGCAGCGTGATGAGGAATATACCGTTGCGCGCAATCCCAAAGATTTAGATTTTGCTGATGTTGTTGGTATGCGTGCCGCAGAAAAAACCATTGCACGGTTAGGCGCACGAAAAATAAAAACACAAACGTGCCCTGTGATTTTTAATCCAACCACTGCAAAATCATTGTTGCGTTCATTCGTCCAAGCCATCAGTGGTGGCAATTTATATCGACACTCGTCTTTTTTATTAAATGCGCTCGGAAAGCCTATTTTTCCCGCATTTATCAATATTTATCAGCAACCGCATTTATTATCTGCGATGGGCAGTGCGCCATTTGATCATGAAGGTGTTGAAACCATCAATCAGCATTACGTGCGTGATGGTGAATTGGTGAATTATATTTTAAGCAGTTATTCTGCGAGAAAATTAGGCATGCAAACGACAGGTAATGCGGGTGGTGTGATGAATTTATCCCTCTCGCATACTGATGTAACGTTACAACAATTATTACAAACAATGGATCGCGGATTATTGGTGACTGAATTAATGGGGCAGGGCGTGAATATTACCACGGGTGATTATTCGCGCGGTGCATCGGGATTTTGGGTGGAAAATGGTGTGATTCAATTTCCCGTTGAGGAAATCACTATCGCCGGCAATTTAAAATCCATGTTTTCAGGCATTGTTGCTGTTGCCAATGATGTGGATGTTCGCAATAGTATTCGTGCCAGTTCTATTTTAATTGATCGGATGACAGTGGCGGGGGAGTAAAAAACAAGCAAACAAGGAAGTTTTTCAATGAAGAAGATATTGGTTTTATTGTTTTTTGCAACTGCTTTCGTGTACGCTTCCTCAGGTCTTGCTGCCGTGCCGTTGGTGACTTTTTATAATAACATCGCATATGATTCACTTTATCCGACACAGCCTCAAGTCGCGAATTATCGCGTAAAGATTGGTTCATATAGCGCTAGAGGAAAAGGTGCTAGCTTTCTTGTTGGTTCGAAAATTTTAAACGTTGCAACAGGCGCGGTTACAATTACTGGTGGAGTGCCTTGCGCAAATAATCAATGTACTGTTTCCATACCCGCAGATTGTATTGCAAAATTGCAACATTATTACCAACACTCTAAGTATGGTTATGGAAATGTGCAGTTAACTGGCTTGTTGGTTCAACTCACAGATGGGACATGGCAAATTCAAGGTAACCAACACGGGGAAATGACCTGTCAAGGTTGGCAATAGTAAAATAATGTTCTTTTTACTGGACTGTTTCACCTATTGATATTTCAAAAAGCAAGATGAGGCATCGAAAATGTTAAAGCATTTTAAACGCTTATTTCCCTTATTGTTATTAATATTTATCGATTCATTCAGTTATTTCGTCGTCATTCCTATATTGCTCGAATTATTTTTTAAGGCGCATTATGGATTGTTGCCCAGAAGCACATCACTTGCCACACGTGATTTTTTAACGGGCTTTACGATTTGCTTATCAACGGTAGCAGCGTTAATTGCTGCTCCTTTTGTGGGAAATCTGTCTGATAAATACGGACGTAAAAAAACATTATTATATTGTTTGATTGCTATTACGCTTGGATTCTTATTGCCCATTATCGGCATCGTGAAAAAAAATCTTTTTTTAGTATTATTTGGGCGCGTGCTCAGTGGTGTGGGTTCATCCAGTCAACCAGTTGCACAAGCAGCGGTAGCAGATTTGTGTAAAGACGACGAAAAAGCCTTATTTTTAAGCTTTATTGCACTGATGATGACATTGCCGATTGTGTTAGGACCGCTTGCAGGTGGTTATTTATCAGATAGTCATTTGGTCAGTTGGTTTAATGCGACAACGCCGTATTATTTAGCAGTGATCATTAGTGTAATCAGTTTTTTTATTATTTTATTTTGCTTTAAGGAAACAATATCCGGCAGCATGCGATCACAAATGCTGAGTGTGCGTGAAGTAGTTTTTGGCCTTAAAAAAGCGGTGAAAACGTATCATATTGGTGGATTGTTATTATTATTTTTCTGTCTTGAATTGGGATGGAGTCAATATTATCAAACCGTTTCACTTATTTTAACGCAGGCTTTTCATTATTCCGTGCAGCAAATTAGCCTATTTAATGCCATGATGGGTGTTTGCATGTCGCTGGGATTATTATTTTTATATCCCATACTCATAAAATATTTTCCGATTAAAAAAATCATGGCAGCAAGTATTTTGCTTGTTTTTATCGGTTTATTGAGTTGTTCTTTATTGCCACACTATCAATGGTTTTTAGTCTGGCTTGTGGCGATTTTTACAGGCACTGCGTACGTGAGTTTGTTAACTTTAATTTCCAATCAGGCTTCCAAAAATCACCAAGGTTGGATTATGGGTTATACCAGCACCGTTTTATTTTTAGCGTGGATGATCACAGCATTTGATGGTGGATTGTTGATCTCGTTGTATGCAACGCTTCCGATTTGGATTGCAGCGGGCGTGTTGTTTATTGCGATTTGCTTTACTAAAAAGGAGAGTGGACTTTGAAAAAACAATGGACTGTAAAAATTATTTTAACGTTATTAACCATTGTATTATTCTGCACAAATGGTTGGGGTGAAGCGAACAATCCGCTGAATCATAAAATCAGAATCGCCTTGTTTACAGGTGATGGTGCACATCCAAGGCCGCAAATATTAGATGTCCTTGGAAACGAACCTAACATGACAGTTACAGAAATTGATGGCGACAATATTCGCGCAGGCGATCTTAAAAACTTTGATGTATTGTTTGTGCCCGGTGGTTCTGCCGTTAAAGAATCTAAAGGCATTGAATTAGAGGGACGAAATCAAATACGTCATTTTGTTGAGCAAGGTGGTTTATACATCGGTGTTTGCGCAGGCAGTTATCTTATGTCGAGTTCAAAACCCATTTATCTTGGATTATTACCTATTAAAACTGCCGATCCATCACATTGGAAACGTGGCAAAGAAATGTTACCTGTGCAATTCACGAATTTGGGTATGCAAATTTTTAAACCGTCGGAAAAAGTAATGACGGTGCTTTATCACAATGGCCCTGTGTTTGAAAAAACAGTGGATCGCGGGATCAGCGTATTAGCAACTTATCGCGACGAAATCGTCGGTAAAAACGGTGAACCCGGTGTTATGGTTGAATCCCCTGCGATGGTTTTAGGACATTTTGGAAAAGGATTGGTTATCGGAATTAGTCCGCATCCCGAAGCAACGCCTGGCCTTGAATACATTGAAAGAAATGCCATTCTTTGGATGTATCAGCAGCATGAGACCGTGCCAGTCTCGCCTTAAACACCCAATTACGCACTCAGTAGATTTTACCCTTACTATTGTGGTCTTGATGATGGCGAAGATAGAATAGTATCAAGTTTGTCTAACTGCTCCTTTGCATTGCGATACGATCCCGTTCCACCCATTACAGTATTAAAAAAATGCGGACCGCGACCCACTTCTTTGTTTAAAATCTCGCGCATCTGTGTTATGCGATCAGATGTAATTCCGCGCGCAGCCAATTCCGTCGCCGACATGTTATCAGGTATGCTTGTCAAAATTTTTATTATTTGGGCTTTAATGTCGCCAATGACCGCTTGACAACTGATGGGATGCTGTATGTGCTATGTATTCAAAATAACGCATCACAACCTCCAATGACTCTGCAATATTGCTCAGTATAGTATATGCACGATCTTACAAATAAAAACATAACCTTTATGATTCAAAATATAAAATAACATTATGAAAATAATGCATATTTATGATTTCTTCATTTTATCCAAAGAAAACATGCCATTGGGTTTTGATGGGCGTATCCATGATCAGGCTTGCCTTTTTTAAAAACAAAAAGGCAAAAAGGCAAGCCTGACACGAAGCACTGACACGAAGCGCGCCTGACATGTATCACATAACACCATAATTATTTAGTTATCTAATTATGAAAACACCATGGTATTATATTGATATAATATTAAAACATAGTATACTTATAATAAAATATAGGTGTTTTTATGTACCGTATTTCCTTAAATTATCTTAAAAATCAATGGATTGATCAGCATGATCGTAAACCACTTGTCATACGTGGCGCAAGACAAGTAGGAAAAACATGGCTGGTGCGTGAATTTGCCAAAATGGTTGGAAAAGTGTTAATTGAAATTAATTTTGAGGATACGCCAATCCTTAAAACGTTATTTGATTCCAATGAACCGCAAGACATTTTGTTGCAACTGGGTGTTAAAAATCGTCGACCGATTGATGTGCCTGGCAGCATTTTGTTTCTGGATGAAATTCAAGCTGCGCCAGAGATATTAGCAAAATTGCGTTGGTTTGCAGAAAAGATGCCTGAGTTGCCAGTTATTGCGGCGGGCTCACTCCTTGAGTTTGTATTGGCAAAACACACTTTCAGCATGCCGGTCGGGCGCATTGATTATTTGCATCTTGAGCCGTTGTCATTCGAAGAATTTTTATTAGCGCAGGATCAACAGACCGCTTTTGATTATTTGCAGCAAATTGATTTTTCACGTGAAGTGCCATTAGCGCTACATAAACAGCTATTGACGCAATTTCGAGAGTATTTATTTGTGGGTGGATTGCCGGCAAGCGTCTCAAGCTGGATTAAAAAACGAGATTGGTCGATGATCAATCGGGTGCATCAAAATTTATTAACGACCTATCGGGATGATTTTTCAAAATATCATGGTCGTCTTGATGTGGCGCGTTTGGATGAAACATTATTATCGATTCCAAAAATGCTGGGTGAAAAATTTATTTATAGTCATGTCAATTCATCCGTGCAATCGAGTAGCATTAAAAATGCATTGGAATTACTGCAAAAAGCGCGTTTATGTCACTCAGTTCGTTGTGTGAATGCCAGTGGCGTACCGATTGCAGCTGCCGTGAAAGAAAAATATTTTAAAGAAATTATGTTAGATGTGGGATTATGTAATGCCATGTTGGGTGTTGATTTGAATGACCTGTTAAATGTGAATGAATTAACCTTGATTCATTCGGGTGGATTAGCAGAACAAGTAACAGGACAATTGCTCAGAACGATTTTTCCTTTTTACATTCAACCCGAATTATTTTATTGGACGCGTGTCGATAAAAATGCCAATGCCGAAATTGATTATGTGATACAGCATCACAATAAAATTATTCCCATTGAAGTAAAAGCCGGTGCAACGGGCAGTTTAAAATCTTTGCATTATTTTATGGGATTAAAAAAGTTATCTCTTGCTTTGCGTATCAACTCTGATGTGCCGAGTGAAACACTTGTTTCGGTGATGCATGAAGGCGAGAAAATTCAATACAAATTGTTATCAATACCACTGTATTTGATTGGGCAAATTCCGAGATTGTTAAATCAGCTCAGGGGATTTCTTAACGGCTGAAGCGGGTGCAGGTTGTACAAGAGCAGCTATAGCAGAGGGATTTTCAGCCTGTTCAACAGCTCGCATTATTCCTAGAATTTCTGAGACCGTGTCAGTCTCGCCTCATTGGCGTCAAGCTAAGGAATCAAAACAGTGAGAAATAACTTGAAAAAACAGATAGATGCATTAGAGTTTCCAAATAAATTTTTTCGCCCGAAAAAACAAAAGGAAACTCTATGCAAGGGAAAAATGTATCAGAAATTTGCAGTACTGTCATAAATTTTTTTGGTAAAAAAAATTAATCAAATTGACGAAAAAATAGGATTTGTAAAACGAAAGTCCAAATTAAACGCAAGTACTTTTGTTGAAACTCTTATATGTAGCGCTCTAAACGGCGAGGCAATCAGTCTAGAGAGAATGTGTCAATTACTCAATGAGCGTGGAATTGCTATTACAAAACAGGGGCTGCATCAACGATTTAATAATGAAGCATCGATGTTGTTAAAAAATATTTTTGAAGAATCCCTAAAGGAATTTAAAAGAGATAAAACAGATATTATTGAGATATTGAGCCCCTTCACATCAATAAAAATTATCGATAGCAGCTCATTAGAATTACCCAAACATTTAGAAAGTGTGTTCAGAGGTCTTGGCGGAGTATCCTCGGCATCAAGCATTAAATTACAAACAGTATTAAATTATACGTGTACTCAAGTAGATAGTATTTTTATCCAGGAAGGACGCAGCTCTGATTTTAGTTTTTTGAATCATTTAGAAAGCATCGAAAAAAATACCCTTTTTTACATGATTTAGGATACTTTAAAGTTAGTTCATTTGAGAAAATACATGATAATGGTGCATATTTTGTTAGCAGACATAATTATAAAACCTATTTATATGATGAATTTGGAGAAAAAATCAATTTGTTATCTCTATTGAATCACTCTTCTTCGTTATTTGAAAAAAAATGTTTTTTAGGAAAAGCTAAGGTCCCTGTGCGATTTGTTGCAGTAAAATTAACACAAAAGGACTTAGAAAAACGTATGAGAAAGATAAACCGGGCTTTTTGCAAAAAAGGAAAAACACCTTCGCCTGAGCTATTACAATTTTCAAAATGGTCAATATATATCACCAATGTTTCTGAGGAAAAGCTATCGTATAAAGATGTACATTTGCTTTACACGATAAGATGGCAAATAGAATTATTTTTTAAATTATGCAAAAGCGTAGTAAATATCGATAAATTTAATGGAAGAAGCATTAATAGAATTATTTGCGAAATTTATGCTAAATTAATTTGTGTTGTTAAATTTTTCTATATTTACTCATTTTCTCGCTCACAAGAAAATGAAATTTCTTTTGATAAAGCATACAAATTATTAAAAATAAAAAGCCGTGAATTTTTCAAAGCATTAACATCAATCTACCTCATCATTAAATTCTTTGACAGTTTCTTGATGGACGTTAAAAAATTTTGCAATAAAGACAGGCATCGAAAAAGACAGACGACGCATCAAAAATTAATTCTTTCAGCGTCGGGGGTAAAATAATGACAGTTCTTAGCTTGACGCCAATGAGTTCTGCCTGGCATGGGTAATCCGTTTTTGAAGGTGTTTGGGTTGGAGGAAACGGAAAGTGAAAAATCTTAAGGTGTGAAACCTGTGTCGTGGGCGGTAGATGCTTCCGCAGCTCTTTGCTCTTCCATTTTAGTTTCAATTGCTGTTTTAATAGAATCTACAGCGTAAGGTCCATTGCCAATATCATAAATTTCGCGTAGTACCGCTCTCACTATCTGGGGCAATGGATTTAGATTCGTTACTCCTGCCCCCATAGAGCATTCTGGAAGATTAGCAACCCTTGCTATTTCTTCTAATGTTGGGATATTTTTAAGGAGCTCTATACCATTAACATTCCTTTCGGCGCACTTTGATAAAAAATTTGATTGAAAAATACCACAGGCAATATTCGGCTGCTCCGCCACCACCACCGTAGGTTGTTGTGGAGCATGAGGCTGCATTTCTGTATTAACTGCAGATTGCGTTACAGGGCCGGCGCCATGAGGTGAGCTAGGCTCTTGTGCAACTGGCGGTTGTGTCTCTGCAGAAGTTCCTGACATGTTTTGTTGCGCCGCATTTTCAGTAACTGCATTTGTAAAAATGTTATGATGTGCAGTTAATGACTCCTGAGAAAGTAACTCTAAAAACCGATCAATCGTGATATCCAATTTATTTGATGAAATTCCGCTCGCAATCGAACTATAAATTGCCATTAATTGAGTGTCACTAAAATTAATCTGCTTAATTAAACTAATAAATTGATTAATATTCAGATCGCCCAAATGTTTTTCACATAATTTCCAAGCTATGTCGTTATCAGTTGTGCGGATACATCTGATATTTATCAACTCAACAAATTGAGGAAGGCTCAATTCTGTTAATTTATTTTTAAACATATCCCAGCGTGAATTACGTTCGGATGTATCAGGAGGATTGGAGTGCCAAGGCTCGCACTCTTGACTCAGTTGATGTAAATTCTCAATTGCTTCTCGATTGGATTGTGCGGCAACGCATTCCTGTAAAAGATTGTTTACTGCATTTGGGTTGTTTTTCTCCTTTATGTAAAGCAGCATCATTTTGGCGCATTCAACATCTGCAACTTTAGAGATATCAACTTCAACGCCCTGTTTAAAAAAAAGTAATTTAATATAAATTTTTGGAATAGATGGTTCGCTACCATCCCTATTTAAATTTGATAATAGCCCAGCTTGTTCTCCCATTCGCTTCAATTCAGCTAAAAGTGTCGCAGAATCACTTTGAGTACGATCAGCTGCGGCATTAGTAGCATTGCACATTTCTTCCACTAAATGCAAAACAGTAGTTCGCTCTGCTTCGCATTCTTCTGAGAAATTGATTATCAAGCGACGCGCATCTTCAGGAGAGTTTTTTGCATTCATGTAAGACTGCATTATTTCGGCGCATCGAGCATTTTCAATCCAAGCAATATCGGTAGAAAGACCATATTTCAAAAAAAGTAATTTCACATAAATTTTTGCTACAGACGGTTTATCAGCTACCTTTAGTTTAGGCGCGAAAGAATCTCTTAAACCTAATAATTGTTCACCCGTTAATCCTATTTTCCATGTTAAGGCTTCCACAAGAGATGAAGCATCACTCATATCACTATAAAAAAGAGAGGAAAGTGGCGTTGCACCGCCAAAATCGATTAAATGAACATCGTTAAATTCATCTATTGTAATATTACCAGAATTAAGATCGTTATGTGCGATACCTTTTTGATGCAACTTATAAACTCTATCACACATTTTTTCCGCTAAGTCCAACTTATCAGCATGCTCCAAATTACACTTGTCCAGAGTAGTACCCAAATAGTGCTGAATTGTTGCAACTCTCCTGCCAACCGGATATTGGGATACAGCTACACCCGCTTCTTTAGCAAAACGAAATTCATTGGGCGATGTCACCATCTTTGCAGCGAACAAGTTACCCTCTTCGTTCTGATCTAAAAAAACGGCTCCAAAAGCACTCTCACCTAAAAATCCGGGGCTATCTGTCTCATTTTTTGCATCTTTAGCTGGTGTAGCCTTAGTGTAAACTTGCCCTCCACCATCAATAAAAAAACGATATGAAAGTTCGATTGTCTCTACTCGGTTTGTTTCTGGATTTGTATATGGTAACGGTTGATGTGCTTGCAAAGTGGTACCAGCAGGATGTCCTTGTAACAATATTTTTGCTACTTCAAACTCTGCTGCTCTTTGCTCTTCAGTTTCCCATCTTAAACCGGGATGTCTTTGATGTTTGCCGCGCATGGAATTACCTTCTGGCAGATACACATCCGCACACCTTGTTGCCCCACAGCTATGCTGAGATCGACAAGACAATTATAATATAAGTTCGCGTATTTTTCCTGGCGCAACGGGCGGCCGGTAATGCGATGCCAGGCAGAACTTCCATGCTTTTTGTTATGATCAGATTGCAAGGCATGAAAGTTCTGCCTGGCATGGGTACATAACCTCTATTGTGATTTTCTTGCGTTCAAAAAAATCAAAGAATCGTTGAACGCAACGTTTTTTGTTTGCTATATGGTTGAGAAACCGAACGTTAATGAATGCGAAAGGTTGGACAAAGATGTATTGTTTTTCGGGCTTTCATAAACACCCAATTACGCACTCAGTAGATTTTACCCTTGCTACCGTGGTCTTGATGATGGCGAAGATAGAATAGTATCAAGTTTGTCTAACTGCTTCTTTGCATTGCGATATGATCCCGTTCCACCCATTACGGTATTAAAAAAATGCGGACCGCGATTCACTTCTTCGTTTAAAATCTTGCCCATCTGTTTTATATGATTTGATGTGATTCCGCGTGCAAACAGTTCCTCGGCCGATATGTTATCAGGTATGCTTTTCAAAATTTCTTTTATTTGTGCTTTAATGTCGCCAATGAGTGTTTGATAGAAAACTGATTTACCAACCCGGCCGGGTTCATACTTAAAGTCATCGTCTTTTGTCGCGCTTGAAAATAACAGATGCATGAGAAGTATAAAATAACTTTATGAAAAATAAAGCATATTTATGATTTCTTCATTTTATCCAAAGAAAACATGCCATTGGGTTTTGGTGGGCGTATCCATGATCAATGTCGCGCGCCATACGGTTGTTATTGGATAAAAAACGATTTTTTCATTTTGAAAGTGAATTGTCTTAGCATGATTTAGGTTTGATTGAAGACGGTTTGCGGCAGGTGCTCTTGCTGTAAAACCCGGTATATAAACTCCACAATCTTTATGAAATAATACGACATCATTTTTTAAAACTAGGGGATCAAGATGGAAGACAAAAGCAAAGCGTTGAGTGCGGCATTGGCGCAAATTGAGAAGCAATTTGGTCGTGGCGCAGTGATGTGTTTGGGTGATGATAAAACAGCGCCGGATATCGATGTTATTTCTACGGGTTCACTGGGATTGGATGTTGCATTGGGTATTGGTGGTTTACCGCGCGGTCGTGTGGTTGAAATTTATGGGCCAGAATCATCAGGAAAAACCACATTAACATTGCAAACGATTGCGGCGTGTCAACGCGCCGGTGGAACCGCTGCATTTGTCGATGCCGAACATGCGTTAGATTTAGTTTATGCTGAAAAAGTCGGTGTGGATGTGAAAAGTTTATTGGTGTCACAGCCGGATACGGGCGAGCAAGGATTGGAAATTACCGATATGTTGGTGCGTTCAGGCGCAGTCGATATGGTCGTTGTCGATTCTGTGGCTGCATTAACACCACGCGCTGAAATTGAAGGCGATATGGGTGATTCACATATGGGCTTGCAAGCGCGATTAATGTCACAAGCGCTGCGTAAATTAACATCGAACATTAAAAAATCAAATACACTTGTTATTTTTATTAACCAAATCCGCATGAAAATCGGCGTGATGTTTGGTAATCCAGAAACAACAACCGGCGGTAATGCATTAAAATTTTATGCGTCAGTGCGTTTAGATATCCGTCGCACGGGGGCGATTAAAAAAGGCGAAGAAATTTTAGGTAACGAAACGCGCGTGAAAGTCGTGAAAAATAAAGTGGCACCGCCGTTCCGTCAAGTGGATTTTGAAATTTTATACGGCGAAGGTATTTCGTTGGAAAGTGAATTGATCGAATTGGGTGTTGCGCAAGGATTAGTGGATAAATCAGGTGCGTGGTACACCTACGGCGGCACACGTATTGGTCAAGGCAAAGATAACGCCCGCGATTACTTAAAAGAAAATAAAACAGTCGCGAAAGAATTGGAATCGAAATTGCGTGAATTATTATTACCCAGCAAGGGATCTGCTGCCGCAACCGATGCGCCGAAGAAAAAAGCCAAGATGATGAATGATGAGATGGTTGAGGCGTAGAGCACTTGCTAGTGACATAGTTTAGAAGCACTTGCGTTAGCAAGCGCGATGACAGTATTACTGTTATTCGCTTTAACTTTCGCGCTCGCTAACGCGAGTGCTTCTAACCTACTATCACTAGGGCAAACTGTCAGTAAGCACTCACCATTGAAATAGAAACCGAGCCAGATAGCGAAGGTGAATTTCTTATGGCCACCATCCGCGAAAAATCCATCGACTATTTATCCCGGCGTGAACATTCACGCCTGGAATTAAAACAAAAATTATTGATAAAGCAATTTTCAGAGCAAGACATTAATGCCGAGCTCGATTTTTTAATTTCAAAAGATTTACAAAGCGACGAACGTTTTGCGCACACTTATGTACGTTCACGCAAAAACGCCGGTTTTGGACCAAAACGCATTGAATCTGAATTACGTGAACGAGGCGTAGATGAAGCGGTAATCGCAGCAGCAGTGGATAGTCGTTCACCAGAGTGGCAAACGCAAATGATCGCTGTTTGGCTGCGAAAATTCCCCCATCCCTCACAAAACAAAGCCCAACAATTTCGTTTTTTATCGTATCGCGGGTATACTGCTGAGGCAATAAACAAGCTTATATTTTCATCGGATTATGAATTATGAACACCAATCAATTACGCGCTGCATTTTTGGATTATTTTGCACAGCATCAACATACATTAGTGCCGAGCAGTTCACTCGTTCCCGCAGATGATCCTACTTTATTATTTACCAATGCCGGCATGGTGCAATTTAAAGACGTATTTCTGGGTGTTGAAAAACGCAAATACACGCGCGCCATGAGTTCGCAATGTTGTGTACGCGCCGGTGGAAAACACAATGATTTAGAAAATGTGGGTTACACCAAACGCCATCACACTTTTTTTGAAATGCTCGGTAATTTTAGTTTCGGTGATTATTTTAAAAAAGAAGCCATTAAATTTGCATGGGATTTTTTAACAAAAACACTGAAAATTCCCGCAGAAAAATTATGGGTGACTGTATTTCGTGATGACAAAGAAAGCGAAGCCATTTGGTTGAATGACATGCACATTGACCCTAAACGTTTTTCACGCTGCGGTGAAAAAGATAATTTTTGGTCGATGGGTGACACCGGTCCTTGCGGTCCTTGCACAGAAATTTTTTATGATCACGGTGAATCCGTTTTCGGAGGCCCGCCTGGCTCAAAAGATGAATCGGGTGATCGCTATACGGAAATTTGGAATCTGGTTTTCATGCAATTTAATCGTGATATTACAGGCAAATTAACGCCATTACCAAAACCGTGTGTGGACACCGGTATGGGATTAGAACGTATCGCAGCGGTGATGCAAGGCGTGCACGATAATTATGATATCGACTTGTTTCAAGCATTATTATCTGCACTATCAAAAATCGTTCATTGCAATGATATCAAAGCGACACCGATGCGCGTGATCGTCGATCATATTCGTTCCGCTTCATTTTTAATTGCAGATGGTATTACGCCATCAAACGAGGGGCGCGGTTATGTGTTGCGTCGCATTATTCGAAGAGCAGCGCGTTATGGTTTTAAATTGGGTTGCGAGAAAACATTTTTTCACAAACTCGTTCCCGCATTAGTAAAGGAAATGGGTGATGCTTATCCGCAATTAATCAAGTCAGAAAAACACATTGAAAAAATTATTGAGCAAGAAGAAAAACAATTTTTAAAAACACTTGAAAAAGGTTTGAAAATTTTAGACAAAGAATTAAGTGATACGCATGCACATACCATCAGTGGACAATTGATGTTTCAATTGTATGACACCTATGGTTTCCCACCTGATTTAACCATCGATATCGCCAAAGAGCGCAATTTAACGTGGGATTTTGAAGGCTTTCAAGCGGCAATGCTAAAACAAAAAGAGCAATCGCAGCAATCACAGCAATTTAACCGTGATTTGCCGCCGCAACTGCATTTAAGTGGCGAAACAAAATTTACCGGTTATGAAAAAACAATCGATGAAGGTGTTGTTGTTGCATTGCTGCATGATTTTAAACCTGTTGCGTCATTAAAAAAAGATGACAAAGGAATTGTTGTATTAAATCAAACCCCTTTTTATGCAGAATCAGGCGGACAAGTGGGTGATGTGGGATATTTATATTTTGAGAATGGTTCTTTTCGTGTGACCGACACGAAAAAAAAGGGCACTGCTATTTTGCACGAAGGGTTGGTGATTTCTGGGGAAATTGCAATGAATACGGTTGTACGTGCAGAGGTAAGCGCATCTCGTCAAAGCACACGATCGAATCATTCTGCAACACATTTATTGCACGAAGCATTGCGTCGCGTGTTAGGTGAGCACGTCATGCAAAAAGGATCGTTGGTAGAACCCACACGATTGCGATTCGATTTTGCGCACACATCCGCATTAACACAAGAACAAATTTTTTCAGTGGAACGATTGGTGAATCAACAAATTTGCGCGAATATTGTTTTAGAAACAAAAACCGAGTCTTTAGAAGATGCTAAAAAACAAGGTGCAATGGCATTATTTTCCGAGAAATATGCGGATGAGGTGCGTGTGGTCAGCATGGGAAATTTTTCGACGGAAATTTGTGGTGGTACGCATGTGGCACGAACAGGCGATATTGGATTATTTAAAATTATTTCTGAGTCTGCGTGCGCTGCCGGTGTGCGACGTATTGAAGCAGTCACCGGTGTTGAAGCACTGCATTATATTGAAGTGGGTGAGAAGCAATTACAAAGTGTTGCGGATGCATTAAAAGTATCGCGCGAATCTGTTATTGATAAATTCACGCAATTGTTGGAACAAAATAAACAATTATCAAAAGAATTAGCGAGCTTCAAACAAAAAAGCGCGCATCAAAGCACCGGCGCACTTTCATCGCATGCTAAAAAAATGGGCGCTGTGAATGTGTTAATCGAACAACTGCCTGCCACTGATCGTGAATCCATGCGCCATATGGTTGATCAATTAAAACAAGATTTAGGACAGTCTATTATTTTATTAGCATCTGTTGTTGATGATAAAATTATTTTTATTGCATCCGTAAGTCCAGAGTTGAAAAATGTGTTGACCGCACCTGAGTTATTAAAACAAGTGGGTGGTAAAGGTGGCGGACGTCCTGATTTGGCGCAGGGTGGTGGTGATGATGTGGCAGGATTGTCGGAAGCGTTGCAGCATGCGCGGTTGTGGATAGAGAATCAGCTTGCCTCTTCGTAGAGACGCGATTCATCGCGTCTCAAATCTTCGATTCACTTCACAGCTGTGCGTAAGACGCGATGAATCGCGTCTCTACGAAGAAACCGCGATCTTCGATAAGTGTATATTGCAAAACTATACTACTTATGGTAGTATAATAAGTAGTATAGTTGGTAGGAAAGAAAATCATGCACGCACAAAAGCTATCAATTTCACTTCCACAAGATGAAGTTGAATTTATAGAAAATTATCAAAAACTGCATCATTTGAAAACGCGTTCTGAAGTTATCAAAGAAGCGTTGAGAGTTTTGCAGAAAATGCAGCTTGAGGCATGCTACTTAGAAGCTAATCAAGAAATTGATGAAAGTTTTGAAGCGTGTAACTTAGATGGAATCGATGAACATGAAGCGTGGTGAAATTTATTTTGCAAATTTAAATCCAACTGTTGGATCAGAAATTAAAAAAATTCGTCCCGTGTTAATTGTGAGTAACGACGCAAACAATAATATGGCAACAACGGTGACGATTATTCCCATTACATCCAACATAAAAAAAGTATATCCATTTGAGGTGCTGCTTCAAAATAAAAACTCAGGATTAACCAAAGAGTCAAAAGCACAGTGTCATCAAATTAGAACTATTTCTAAAATAAGAATTCGTGGCAAACGATTAGGCATTTTAAATCCTGAAGGTATGCAAAAAATTAAATGCGCCACGCAACTTCACTTGGATTTTTAATATGGCACTGATCATCCAAAAATTCGGCGGCACATCCGTCGGCACGCTCGAACGTATCACACATGTTGCTGATATTATCGCAAAAACGCGTGATGCTGGGCACGACGTTGTTGTCGTTGTTTCTGCCATGAGCGGCGAAACCGATCGTTTAATTCAAATGGCAAAGCAATTAGCCATTCATCCTGAATCACGCGAATATGACGCCTTAGTTTCAACGGGTGAATGTGTTTCAGCCGCATTACTCGCCATCGCATTATGCAAAAAAAATATCGCCGCAGTTTCACTAACCGGAAAACAAGCACAAATCTTTACAACTGATGCGCATTCTCGCGCGCATATCACGCATATTTCAGGTGATGCAATTAAAGGTTTGCTCGCAGAGAAAAAAATTCCTGTTATCACTGGTTTTCAAGGCGTTAACGCAATGGGTGATGTGACGACATTAGAACGCGGTGGTTCTGATACAACCGCAGTGGCCATTGCAGCCGCTTTAAAAGCGGATGAATGTCAGATTTTTACAGACGTTGCCGGTGTTTACACATCAGATCCACGTATTATTACCGATGCGCGATTATTGGATCGTATTTCATACGCTGAAATGCTAGCGCTTTCGAGTTTAGGTGCAAAGGTATTGCATCGACAAGCCGTAGAATTTGCAAAAAAAAATCATATTCCCGTGCGCGTTTTATCGAGTTTTACAGCGGGAAATGGCACTTTAATTTCTGGCCAAGATTTTGTAACAAAACCCTGGGTGTCCGGCGTTGCCTTCGATCGTGCGCAAGCAAAGTTATCGATCATGGGAATTCCGAGAGAAGATGAAAAATTAAATCATTTATTGCAGTCGGTGAAAAATGCCAATTTTGATATTGATATGACCGTGCAAAATCATTCCGCATCCCAAGATGCGATCGATTTTATTTTCACGGTGCATTTAGATGATTATCAAAAAGCGGTTTTATTTTCGGAAAAATTAGCTAAAGACATTTTTGCGCGTGAAATTATTGTCGACGATCAAATTGCAAAATTATCGCTTGTCGGCTTGGGAATGAAATCGCACGCAGGTGTTGCCGCAAAAATATTTCACGCATTGGGCGCACAAAATATCCCGATTTATTTAATCACATCGACGGAGTCAAAAATCTCGACGATTGTTGATGAAAAACATCTTGAGACTGGTGCTAGAGTGCTACATCGGGCGTTTGAGTTGGGTCAGTAACGCCGCCCATTGATGCTGTGACATGAGTTGCGAATATTCCAGCCGCTGATGCCATGCCAGCATCTAATCTGCTCGCAACAGCTAATCGCTTCAATCGTCCCGCATCAGTAATAGCACCCATTGTCGTTGCTTCTGAGGCGCTTAAACGTTGCCCTAGCATTGCTTTGTAGTAAGCATGATCTGTGTCATTGTTTTTGGTGATGAGCATAATGTTATGTGTTTTTACTGTATATCTAATAGTCATTAAAAATTCAGCAGCTTTAGAAGATCTTGCATCAATACTTTCAAGCAGCGCTTTGAGAATAAGATCTTGATCTCTTGGCAACGTGTAATTTGCAGACATCTCCAAGATTGAGAGTAATTGGGTTCTCGCTTCCTTTGATGATCGTGTATGTGTAATTAGATTGTCTAAATCATAGCGTTGTATTGCATCCGCCATCGCTCGTAGAATTTCTTCTCTCATAATAACCCCAATTATTTATTTTTTGTAGCTTATCAGCCCTATCTTAGCTAAATATTAAATTGATAAATTATTATTTACTTATAACCCATTGATTTTAATAAACCTGCAAAAACATAAAGTTGTACTACACTTACCTTGTATGTAAAAAGGAAAAGGAGAAACAGTATGTTGATATTAACCAGACGTATCAGTGAATCCATCATCATAGGGGATAACGTCAAGATCACCGTGCTTGGCGTAAAAGGCAATCAAGTGCGATTGGGTATTGATGCACCCAAAGATTTATCTGTGCACCGCGAAGAGATTTATGAGCGCATTAAGCATGAAAAAGAAGATGGTGTTGCGCCGAAAACGGATGAACGCGACGAATAATTAATGTCGGTTTGAGGTGACGTGCTATAAAAAATATATGAATTTATTTTTTGGCATTATGGCAGCCCACTATGGCTGCGGGACATTCAGATTATCCTGTTCCTCGTCACCGGAATCGTTGTGAGAATTAGGATTAGAAGCAGAGGTAGAAAAAGAGTCATTTTCTATATTTTCTGGATTAATTAGCGACGGTGTATTGGTCGAACTTAAATCATCGAGCGCTATACCATCTCCTATCGCAGGTGGTTGTAAAGGGTTTCTATCAACTGCCGCTCCCATAGTTTCTACCACAGGCGGATTGTAATTCGCGATGGATGCGTTCTTTTTATCAGATGCACTAGAAAAGAACGAATACCAACATTTACAACAACAGCCGTCAAGATTTTTATCACGCATTTCCCCACGCATTTCCCCACCTCACCACTCGTTATTTTACTTACCAACAATAACCCCTTAACATTAATGAAATATTAAATATGTACAAAATTTACCCAAAAATATTATGTCGCATGTTATTTACTTTTTGATGCGATATGTTAAATTGCCGTCATAATCTGAAAATATAAGGACACAGCACCCATGGGCGCAGCAACAATTGATGAATTAACAGTATCTTACACCGAAGACGGTGTTGAAACGGTTAAAGAAATAGATAAAGTGGTTTTAACGCGTGGCGCATGGTCAACCATCGTGTTTCGTCAACAAGACTGGGATCGCAAAAAAGAAGCCTACGGTCCTGATAAATACTCCATTCGTCGGTATCAAAAACGCAACGGCGAATACATGCTACGCTCTAAATTTGTCATTTCCAGCAAAGATCAAGCAGAGAAGCTGATTGCTATCCTGAATCAATGGATGACAGCGTAGCGGTACTTGCGCAAACATTACTGATCGCCACATCACAACCTTGCTCTAATAATCTCCAACTTGAAAATAGGCGGTTAACTGTCAGAATAATCAACGGATTATGTGCGACAATTCGATCATACTTTCTTAAGGTTCATATGCTATAAAATACATAGCATAATGATTTTTATGGGGTGCGAGCATGCCAGAAATAGACGACGTTTTGAAAGTCCAAATCAGTGATGAGCTATCCACTTTGGGTGGCCAGTATGAGCTGCACCGATTGTTTCCTGCATTAAGAGGGCGGCAGCAGTCTGCTGAAAGCAGCGAACGTAATTCTAGTATGCGCGCCTCTCTTGCTCCCGCAATCAATGATAATGAAAAGCCAGATATACACACATCAGTTCCGAAAAGATGGTTTTTTGATCGTGATATTAACGTCAACATAGCGCTAATGCTCGGCACTAAAATGACAGTTCCCCCTTTTCAAAACATTGTCATTAGCGAAAAACAATTACTAAAGAAATATAACCAAGAGAAACCATCGAGATTGGTTAGTAATATCGTTGAATTTATTCATGGCGTTAATTGGGAAAATGTATTAAAAGCAGTAGTGATTGAAGAAGCAATCAAGCAACATCAGCCATTTAATGCGGCTGATATTTTGTCTTTGTGGGGCTATAAAGAAGGTAATCGAAAGCATGAGGGTGATTTAACGGGATTATGCATAGCAAACACTGAGCAGTTGCAAGCGCTGACTAACACATTATTCTCGCCAGAAAATCAGCGTATCTCGTTAGATGAAAAAATTAGAATTTTGCAATCGTTAGATCTGCGTTTGGTAACACCAGCAGCTAAATTTAAGTTGCCGGATGATATTTTAAATTTAGTAACCAAGAAAGAAGGAGCGGCAGTTACTGAAACTTATCATGAAAAATATTTATTTACTGGTTATTTATTTAAAACACTGATAAATGAAGCGCAAAAGACGTATAAAAAATTAAGTGACATCAAAGTAGGCGATGATCGCGGCAATGATAACCTCGCGAATCATCTCAGAACTAATTCAACTCTTCCCGAAACAAAATTTGAGACATTATTAACAACAGATCCAAAGAATAAATTTTTTCGGGGTGTTTGTGTTGCCGGTGATGTGACTTTGACTGGCGATTTATCTGGTTGTGATTTTTCGCGTATGAGGTTCTTGGGTAAAGTGACGTTTGATAGTTGCACCAACTTATCTAAAGCCAATTTTGATGGTACAAAATTTAATGGAAATGTGGAATTTATAGGATGCGACACAGTCGAATGGCTGCCACGAGGTGCACTATACAGCAGAACATCAAAAATTATATGGGATCGACCGGTGCGGTTTGCACAAGAATTAACAACGACCGTGAGCTTACAGAAAAATTTGGGTAGTGATGATCCGCGCATCGAGATCACGCGGGATACGAAGAGCGGGAAATTTACCGTTAGCCCAGCAGGCAGTGCAAATGCAACAACTCCACAGGATGCACAAAGTTTGGTTGAGACTATTATGCAGAAATACCAGGATAAAATAAAAGATGCCCCATTTAATCCACTGCGTTCATTGAGACGTATGTTTAGCGATTTTGATTCGTTGACACCGGAGGAAAAATTATTTGAATTATTAGCGCAGGCGCAAAAGGAGCCGAATAGTTTACGTGGTAAAGCTGTATTTGATGTTTTTCGTGATTCGAGCTTAGTTCTTACTTCTGTACAATCATCTGCTCTGCCTGCAGAACAACAAACTCCTCCTGCATCCATAGTAAGTGATACAGCGGCCGGACAATCAGCTGATGCGTCAACATCTTCAAATCCGCCAGAAAGAGCGACAACTGTAGGGACTGCTGATGCGCCTGCACTTGCACCCCAACTTCAAGGATCTGACGATGCTTTACGTGACCCTGGGTTGTTAAGGAGATATGCGGTTGGGAGAGATGAAAATGCGGAACAGCAGCGTTATCAGGATGCTCAATATATAAGATGGGATCGTGAATTACAGGGTTTTTTAAATAAATGGAATAATCCACAGTTGAATACTGTATTCAGGAAGGATTATCAGCTTTTGACTAGATTATCGGCGGATATAAAAGCTTTTAAAAATAATCAGGCATGTTGGAATAAATCTCCATCACAAAAGAAGAGTGATGTTGAGCGTGTCTTAAGCGAGATAAATGAGGCAATAATATCGAGATTAAAGCAATTAGAACAGAAATATTCTAATTCAGAAGAGGATTTGCATCAACAAAAAAAGAACCCTGTTCAACATGTAAAAAGTTTAAAAGAAATTTCTGATGAGTTGAAGAATTTGGTATCTTCTTCAGATTGGCAAACATTGCCAAAAGAGATTCGTGATCGGGCACAAACATTAAAGCAAGAAGTAGATTTGGAGCCGTATAAAAATGCAGTATATAATCAATGTGAAGAATTGATTGGGACACACGGTGTACCCGCGGCTGAAATTTTTTTCGATCAATATCGTGAGTCATTTTCTGAAGGGTCGTTTGAAGCATTTTGTAATTCCCGGCGGCCACATATGGAGCAACCTGTAGCAGCCGGCCGCGGATCATCAAACCCTAATTTTTTCAGAGAACAGCAAGAAGAGAGGGTGGATGTAGTAACTCAATCACAGAAGGGCAACTCTCCTCGTCGAGAGTAACTCCCGCTTCTTCGCCTTAATCCTATCAATCGCGACACGATTGTCCCCTCCATGCGGGACAATCGTATTGATTAGTAATCTCAAAAACCCGGATATATTTATTCATAAAACCCCGTTAAAATTCCACCAATTTTACCGCTAGCATTGGCCAGCATCGCCGATTTGACAAATATGTCAAATTGACATATTATTAATAAACGAAGGAGTAGCTGTGCAATTGCGTATTATTTCAAAAAGGAAAATTCGGGAATATGGTCAATATAATCCGCAAGCGCTACTACCATTGGTAGAATGGTATGCCAAAATACGAAATACCAAGGCGCGGAATTTAAGCGAGCTGAAAAAAATATTTAATAGTGCTGATTATGTGAATGGTTATACTATTTTTGACATTGGCGGAAATAATTATCGATTAATCACAGCCATTCATTTTAATGTGCAAATCTGCTACATCAGAGAAATTTGGACGCATGCAGATTATAGCAAACCCTATAATCAGGCAAAATTAAAAAAAGGTGAATTATGAGTAGTGCTGCGATTAAAATCGATTTTATCGATCAAAAAACAAAACAAGAATTCCATTATCCAATTGATATATTTAAAAAGCCATCTAATAACAAAGAATATATGAGGCTTGAAAAAATTTTGGATGAGCTGATTGATGTTGTGCGTGATAATGAAAAACATCCATTAGCAACCGCAATGCAAATTATTGGCGAAAATTTAGAACAGTATGATAGCGAACATTATCCTGATATTGGATCACAGGTTTCTGACATTGATATGGTAAAGTTTTTAATGAAATCTCATCATCTTCGACAAGCTGATTTAGCGGATATCTTTGGTGACCAAGCTAATGTATCAAAATTTCTCAATGATGAGAGATCATTATCCAAAAGCCAGATTTCTCGACTAAAAAAGCGTTTTGGTATCAGCGCTGATTTTTTCGTAAAATAAAATAATGATGTGTTTAGGTATTAACTCAACAACTCCCGCATCTTCGCCTTAATCATATCAATCGCAATCCGATTTTCGCCGCCGCGCGGCACAATCACATCAGCATAACGTTTGCTCGGTTCGATAAATTGTAAATACATCGGTCGCACTGTATTTTGATATTGTTCTAAAATACTTTCCAGCGAACGATTACGTTCACCCAAATCGCGCTTGAGTCTTCGCATCAAACAAATATCCAACGCAGTGTCCATAAAAATGCGGATGTCCATAATGTCGCGCAGCATGGGATCAACAAATAACAAAATGCCTTCGAGCACAATAATGCGGTGCTTACCAATATGTCGCGTTTCTTTTTTGCGTTGATGTAAATTAAAATCATACTGTGGAATTTCGACTGTTTTACCTTGCTGTAACTGCTTTAAATGCGTGATTAATAAATCGTGGTCCATGGAATCTGGATGATCGAAATTCATCTTTGCGCGTTCTTCAATGGGTAAATGAAGTAAATTTTTATAATAGGAATCTTCAGAAATAACGGCGACGCGATCAGAGCCGATTTCATTGACAATGGTATTGGCTAACAAACTTTTTCCAGAAGCCGAAGCGCCGGAAATACCGATAATAATGGTATGATCTGACATTTTGATTATAATCCCTATTCATTAATTCATTGCATTATAGCGAGATCGGTATGGGTGGCAATAGCACAGGAAAATTATTCACGCTTACCACGTGTGGCGAAAGTCATGGTGAGATGATGATGTGCATTATTGATGGTTGTCCGCCAGGATTGCTTTTGTCTGAACACGATATCCAAATTGAATTGGATCGTCGTAAAACGGGCATTTCACGATTTACATCGCAGCGACATGAATCGGATGGTGTGAAAATCATT